>DASUSU010000330.1:0-7982 GCA_036374915.1 Acidimicrobiia bacterium
CCCGGGCGATGATCACCGATCTCTCCGGCTCGCCCCGGGCGAGGTGATAGGCGCGCGCCATCTTCAGAGCGGTCTCCATGGCCTCCGCCCCGCCGGACACAGGGAAGACCCTGGCGAGCTCCATCGGGACCAGGGCGGCGACGGCGGCGGAGTAGGCCTCCACCGGGTCGGTGGTGAAAGCGGAGGCGTGGACCCAGTCGAGGCTCGATGCCTGCGAGGCCATGGCCGCCGCCACCGCCGGGTCGCCGTGGCCGATGCCGACGGTGATCGCGCCGCCGGCCGCGTCCAGGTACTGCCGTCCCATCGCATCGGTCACCCATGCTCCTCGGGCCGAGACCGCAAAAGGGAGCTCACTGCCACCCCTGGAGAAGACCGAAGACGCTGTGCTCATTCGAGCGCGGCACGTTACGCCGCCGGGTACCGTCCCGCCGGTGTCAGACACCGTGACCGACCGGGTCAGACTGCGCCAGCTGGGCATCCGGATCGGGCGACTGGAGCCAGGCCCATCCAATGCCATCACCGACGTGGACGGTGTGCGGGTGGGTCATTCCACCGTGATCCGGGACCAGCCCGATGTGATCAGGACCGGTGTGACCATGGTCCTCCCTCGCCAAGACGGTGCCTGGACCGACTACGTCTACGCCGGGAGTCACATCCTCAACGGGAACGGCGAGATGACCGGTTTGACCTGGGTCGAGGAGTCGGGAATGCTGGGCTCACCAGTCGGGATCACCACCACCGCCCAGGTCGGGCTGGTGCGCGACTTCCTGGTCAGGGAGTCGTACCGTCTCGGAGTCTTCGACGGGTTCCATCTCCCCGTTGTCGCCGAGACCTGGGACGGGTGGCTGAGCACCCCCGAGTCCTTCGCCCTCACCGACACCGAAGCCGCCGCCGCTCTCGGCTCCGCCGCGGCGGGCCCGGTGACGGAGGGAAACGTCGGCGGTGGCACCGGGATGATCTGTCACGAGTTCAAGGGCGGGATCGGCACCTCGTCCCGAGTCGTGGAGGCGGCCGGGGGGCGCTTCACGGTCGGGGTCCTGGTCCAGGCCAATTACGGGGCGAGGGAGGATCTGCGGGTCGACGGCGTGCCGGTGGGGGAGGAGATCGGGACCGACGTGGTGCCCTCGGCGTGGGACGAAGCCCCCAATGGAGGCTCGATCATCGTGATCGTCGCCACCGACGCTCCCTTGCTCCCGGGTCAGTGCAGACGTCTGGCGCAGCGGGCCACGGTGGGCCTGGCCCGTGTCGGCGGCTACGGGCACGACTCGAGCGGGGACATCTTCCTCGCCTTCTCCACCGCCAACCATCTCCCCGAGAAGACCACCGGCCCCCGTGAGGTGCAAAGCCTGCCCAACGAGGCGATGAGCCCGCTGTTTCACGCCGTGGCCGACGCCACCGAGGAGTCAATCCTCAATGCCCTGTGCGCCGCTGACACCATGTCCGGCCGCGACGGCCGCATCGCACACGCGCTTCCCCTCGGCCGCCTGACCGAGATCATGGAGCGACGCGGCCAGGTCGGCCGGGCAGGAACGTAACCTCAGGCGATGACCTATCTCTTGGGGTTCGGTGGTTACGTTCCGGAGCGGGTGATGACCAATGACGAGTGGGCGCAGCTCGTGGACACCTCCGATGAGTGGATCACCCAGCGCACCGGGATAAAGAGGAGACGGATCGCGGCCGAAGACGAGTCGACCTTGACTCTCGCCGCCAACGCAGGCGGCATGGCGATCAAGGACGCGGGTCTCACCCCGGACGACATCGACGAGATCATCGTCGCCACCGACACTCCCGAGATGTACACGCCCGACACCGCCGCCCTGCTCCAGGATCTTCTCGGATGTCGTCACATCCCGACCTACGACCTGGGAGGCTCCGGCTGTGCCGGCTTCGTCCAGGCCCTCGATGTCGCCCGGGCCCGGATCGCCTTCACCCCGAAGAAGGTGCTCGTGGTCGGCGTCGAGCTGATCACCCGCCTCATCGACTGGACCGACCGCTCCACCGCGGTGCTCTTCGGCGACGGTGCGGGTGCGGTCGTCCTCGGGTCGGATCCGGGCCGGGCCCGGATCCTCGATGTGGTCACCGGGACCGACGGCTCGGCGGCGGGGATCCTCACCCTGGCGGCGGGGGGCACTCGCAACCCGTTCAATCGGCGAACCCTCGAGTCGGGCGAGTACAACCGGCTGGTCATGGACGGGCGAAAGGTGTTCATCGAGGCGGTCAGGCGGATGAGCGAGGCGGTGACCGAGGTGCTGGGCAGGATCGGGAGCACGATCGACGACGTCGCCCTGGTGATCCCCCATCAGGCCAACCTGAGGATCATCGAGGCGGTGGGCAAGAAGCTGGGGATCGATCGGGACCGGGTCTACGTCAACGTCCATGAGTACGGGAACACCGGATCTGCCACCGTGCCCTTCGCCATGTGGGAGGGAGTGGAGACCGGGAGGATCACCGAGGGCGACCTGGTCGTGTTGACCGCGTTCGGCGCCGGCTTCCACTGGGCAGCCGCTGCGCTCCAGTTCTGATCGACCCGGCCCTCGCGTGACAAGCCCCCGTCTTGCGACGGGGGCTTGCTGGCTTCCGAGAAGCCTGGATTGCTCCTTCTCCCCTCCGGGATGTGGCTCCGGGAGGAAGGGTCCTCCAATCCCACCCGGCTCATGAATACACCCGTTCCGGCCGGTCGTGAATAGGGGAAATCCCCCAGGGTCAGCGTTCGTCGTCGGGACGGACGTAGCCCTCCTCGTAGGCGAGGGCGGTGAGCTCGTGCCGGCTGGCCACGCTGAGCTTGTCGAAGATGTGAGCCATGTGGTTCTCCAGGGTCTTCACCGTGATACCGAGACGTTCGGCGCTGGCCCGGTAGGTGTACCCGCGGGCGATGAGATTGACCACCTCCCGCTCTCGCGGCGTCAGCCGTGAGATCGGGGTCTCCCCGCTGATGCTCTCGTCGATGTCGAGCAGATAGGCGGCCACGTCGGGAGACACGGGCCGGGCGCCGACGTAGGTCTGGCGGACCAGGTCGGGAAGGTCGGCGCCGAGGGTGGTCTTGGTGATGTAGCCGTCGACCCCGGCGTCGAGGAGCCGGGCCACGTCCTCCTTGGAGGTGGAGACGGTGAGGGCCATGAACCGGATGTCGGGGAAGTCGCGGCGGACCGCCGGGATCACTGCCGCTCCGCCTCCCCCCGGGAGCTTGACGTCGAGGACCACCAGATCGGGCAGCCGCTCCTTGATCAGCTCGATGGCGCTGTCCACGTTGTCCGCCTCGCCGACTATCTCGAATGAAGGCTCGAGAATCGCCCTCATCCCGGCCCGGACCACATCGTGGTCGTCGACGATGATGAGACGGAGGCGGTCGGTCATTTCTCGACCGTGATCTTGATCTCGGTTCCCGATTCGGGAGCGGTGTCGATCTCGATCAGGCCGCCGACGCTCTCCAGCCGGCGGGCGAGGCGTTCCCGCACCCGGTTCTTCTGGGCGTCGTTGACGAACCCGGAGCCGCTGTCCCTCACGTGGATGTGGGCCTCGCCGTTGGCGAACTCGGAGTACAGCGAGATGTTGCGCGATCCCGAGTGCTTGGCGGCGTTGGCCATCGCCTCGCGCGCCGCCTCGACCGCAGCGGTGAGGCTGGGGTTGATCTGGGCGTCGTCGCGGATCACAGCCTCTATCTCCACTCGATGGGTGTCTTCCACCTCGTCTCTTACCGCGAGCAGGCTCGCCCTGAAACTCTCTCTGAACTCGGAACGCCACTCCTCGATGTTCCTCCGCAGCTCGCGCTCCTGTCTTCGGGCCAGGTACCGCGACTGGCCGGGATCGTCGGCGCCCATGCGGATGGCGTGCAGGGTCTGCAGCACCGAGTCGTGGAGACGGTCGGCCAACACCGCCCTCTCCTCGTGGAGGGCCACCGCGGCGTGCTCCCGGGCCAGCTCGTCCTGTGCCGCCTGCCGGGCCAGGTCGTAGTCGCGCAGTTTGTCGAAGGTCCATCCCACGATCGCCCCCACCACGAAGAAGATGACACTGCCCGCCGCCCGCACTGCGCCCAGATCGGCGATGACATGAACCAGGAACTGCTCGACACCGAGTAGGACGGCTGCGATCAGAGACCCGGGCAGGCCGCCGAGGAGGGCACCGGTGAATACCAGGGAAAGAGGAAGCCCGCCGTGGAACAGCTCGTTGGCGCCGGAAGCGACGGATGCCGCGCCGATGGCGAGCATCGACACGGTGTCGAGGGAGAACCACCACCAACCGGCCATGAACCGGGGTTGGGTCTTGGCCACGATCCAGGTGAGAAGGGTCCAGAAGGTGGCGAGGCCAACCGAAGCCCACACGATCCAGACTCGTGGCGGCGGCTCACGGAGCAGGGTGACTGCGACCAGGATCAGCATCCAGATCAGCCCGAGGAATCGGAACACGACCACCATCCGGCGCAGGGTGGCCTCGAGATCCCCACTGCCCCGCTTGGAGAAGCTTGCCATGAGCCCGGAAGCTAGCTGCCCGGCGGTCGGGGTTGTCCTGGAGGTGGCTGCCTGGTCGATGGTCTGGTCCCGCAATCAAAGGGGGACCGCCTTCGCGGTCCCCCTTCAGTGTCCCCATTGTCGCTGCCAGGGACGGAGTGACGCCCTGAAGTCCCCGTAATCGCAATCTTGTCCCGATTGCGCGCATCGGCCAATAGGGGTCTTCCCCCATGGGATGGCCTCCAAAACACAACGGCCACCGTTAGCCGGTGGCCGTGTGCGCAGGGCGCCGGGGCCGTTGTGGCCCTTCGCCAAAACTCAGAGGGTCTGTCCCACGTAGGGGATGGCGATCATCACCGCCAGGAGCGAGGTGAGCCGGACCAGGGTCGGTCTCTGCGCGGCACGAATCGAGGTGGCGGCGAGGGCGACGCCGAGCAGCACCAGGATCCAGGCGGCGTGGCTGTTCATGGTGGCCACCATCAGGACGAGGATCGCCGAAGCCTGGCCGAGTACGGCGATGGCGACCCGAGCCGCCTTGCCGATGGGGTGCGCGGCCCACTCGTCGAGGGTGGTGATGGTGGAAACGGTCATCTGTCCACTGTTTTCGGCAGGCAGGGCTGCATTCTTTAGTGCCCGTATCGCTCATCCGGGCGCGCGATGGCGCCGCCAGTGGCGACGCCATTGCAGCGAACAGGGCAGTGGGGTCACCCCTCGACGGTGAACTCCTCCAGCATCCCCTGGGTGAAATGCGGCGGGCCTTGCAGCTCGCCCGATTCCAGCGCTTCCATGTTGTCCGGCGTGGCTCCCACCGGAAGGAAGCAGGCGATCACATACCGACCGGGCTCGAGATCGACGAACACCGTGTCCGATTCTCCGGGCGCCGCGAAACTCGATCCAGGCATCGTGATCTTGGAGAACGCCTCTTCCTCGGGCAGCTCGAAGAGCTCTTCGATCGTCTCGGTGGTGTCGTCGTTGAAGCGGATCAGGGCCATCTCGTGCATCTCGGTGCCGTTGTTCTCGAAGGTGAATCCGTTGTATCCGGCCTCCAACCCGGCGAGATCTGCCTCGAACTGGTAGTCGACAGCGGTGACGTCGGCGACCTGCCACCCGCACTCGTCGGCCATGTACCCGTCGACCACCTCCGACGCCTCCCTGAACTCTGTGCTCTCCAAACCGGCAAACATCGCTTCCTCGTCGCCCGACTCGATCGCGGGGATGAGGATCCCTGTCATCGTGCTCACGGCGCCGGACACCTCATCGGGGGCCGACTCCTCGAGCCCGTTCAGGGTCTCCGTGATCTGTCCTGCCCATGCCTCGGCGTCGTCTCCGGGGCCATTGGAGATCGATGCCTCCGCCTCGACGACCGACTCGCAGAAGTCGGTGACCTCGGCCGACGTCCCGCCGCAGGCGGCGAGCACCAGCCCGAACATCACCACTGCGATTACCCAGCTCCGGGGTTTGGCTTCCCCCATCTGACTCTCCTTTGTCGTTGCGATGGAGGTTGTCGGAGCCTCGCTACGACAGCGTTACGGCTCCTCGGCGACCCGGGTCACGGCCACCGAGTCACCGCTCACCACCTGGAGAGGAGCCAGAGCTCAGGCTCGAAGTCCCCGGCGTCGATGTCGGCGAAGAGGGCCACCGCCCGGTTAAGGCTCTCTCTTGCCTCGCTCTCCCGCCCCGAGCGGTGATGTAGGTCGGCGAGGTGATTCCACAAGGCCGCCTCACGGTGCCGGTGCCCGGTCCGCTCGGCGATGGCGATGGCTTCTTTGACATGCTCTGTCGCATCGTCACCGTCTCCGCCGTCGGAGATGAGAGAGGCCTTGTTGTTCAAGGCCGCCATGCGGAGCAGTGCGTCATCGCCGGCGAGCCGCAGCGCCTCCTCGACGTGGTCCAGGGCTTCGCGACGATCGGGGGTGACGACGGCGAGGATGTTGCGCACCCGGGAGAGCGGGCCGGGTCGTCCCTCGTCCTCCGCTGCCTCTCGCGCTCTGGCCGCCAACTCGATCGCCCTGCCGGCATCCCCGGTTCGGTGGGCGAGAAGAGCCCAGTCCGCCAAGACCGCGGCCGGAGTGGGATGGTTGGCCAGGGATCGCTCGAAGTGCTCTTCGGCGATCTCGAACCGTCCCATCAGACGCTCCACCTCTCCGGTGCGATGCTCGACCAGACCGATCGTGTCCGGCCCGGCATGGGCTGCGGCGATGGTCAACTCCCGGCGGGCCCGGTCGTACTCGCCCGAGGCCATGGCCAACTCGCCGAGGGCGAGACGGACCCTGGCCACGTCCGGGTTGTCCATAGCGAGCGAAGCCTCGTAGAACTGTCGGGCCGAGTCGTTGGCGTAGACGGCGCGCGACAGATCGCCTGCGAGGTGATACCACTCGGCCGCCTCGGCATCACCTGCCGCGCCGTACTGCCCCGCGATTGCGGCGGCGAGACCGGCGTCGGTTCTGGCGTGACCCCTCTCCCTCAGCGCCCGGGCGGCGCGACGATGGAGCAGGCGCCTCCTCACCATCGAGGTGGTCTCGTAGGTGACCCGTTCCAGGGCGTCGAGCGTGAAGCCGAGGATGTCGGACTCGGGCATCTCGCGGAGGAGACCCGCCTCGACCAACTCTTCCACGGCCTCGACGACCTCCTCCTCGCTCCTCCCGCTCGTGTCCCTGAGCAGGCCCGGGTCGCACAGCCCGCTGAGGACGGCTGCCGCAGTGAGAATCTGACGTGCCAGGTCCCCGACTTCGCTGAGCCGGGCTTCCATGTAGCGGGCCATCCCGGGCGTGGGCGGCGCATCGTCGCCCTTCATGGCGAGGGCCTCGGCCACGAGCAGCGGCACACCACCGGTCTCCTCCCACAGCCGGGCCGCTCTCTCCGCGTCGTCGCCGACCAGTGGAGCGATTTGGTGGGTGGCCAGGGGCGGGATCGGGATCGTCTGATCCGCCTCGCCGATCATGTCTGCGATTGCGGGCAACAGATCGTCCTCTTTCCGGGCGGCGACGACCAACAGCATCGAGATCCCGGTGAGACGACGGGCCACG
Source organism: Acidimicrobiia bacterium (assembly GCA_036374915.1). Taxonomy (GTDB): domain Bacteria; phylum Actinomycetota; class Acidimicrobiia; order Spongiisociales; family ZC4RG35; genus JARDZU01. The sequence goes on from DASUSU010000330.1 coordinate 7,472, forward strand.
TAGCTGAAGACACTCGCCGAACCAGTGTCGATCCACTGCAGGTCGTCGAGGACGACGAGGAGTCTTCGTCTTGCCGCGAGCGCCTCCAACACGGTGTAGATCGCCTCGAGCAACCTGAGCTCGCCAAAGCGATCGAGCACAGGCTCGTGCGGGCCCGATCCGATTTCAGGGAGCAGCCTTCCTATCTCGGCCAACGCCCAGGCCGGGACATTCGCCGCCTCTTCACCGAGGTGAGAAGCCGCCGAGCGGAGTACCTGGGTGACCACGGCGTAGGGCAGTGCCTGCTCCATACGGTAGGCACGCCCGACGAGGACGAGATGGCCGCGCTCGACTGCCTCGGCGATCATCTCGTCGAGGACACGGGTCTTTCCCATCCACGGGGCCCCGGTCACGGCCAGAAGCCGCCCCCGGCCGTCGCCACCAGCATCCAGTGCGACGCGGAGGCTCTGCAGCTCGTCGACCCGGTCGATCAGGTCGGTTGGAACCTGCCGTCTGGTGGTGGGCTCCGCCT
>DASUSU010000331.1:0-5692 GCA_036374915.1 Acidimicrobiia bacterium
CAGCCTGAACGGGAAGTCGTTCCCCGCCACCGAGCCTTACACCGGCCAGGTCGGGGATTGGGTGGTCGCCCATTACTACAACGAAGGTCTGCAGATCCATCCGATGCACCAGCATCAATTCCCACAGCTGGTCTTCGCCAAGGACGGGATACCGCTGGACAGCCCCTATTGGGCGGACACGGTCGCGGTGGCGCCGGGCGAGCGCTACTCGGTGCTCTTCCAACTCCAAGACCCGGGAGTCTGGGTGTGGCACTGCCACATCCTGACCCACGTGGAGCGGGAAGAGGGCATGTTCGGGATGGTCACCGCCTTCATCGTCGAGGAATAGGCGGCCACCGCCGGCAATTAGATTCGGGCACATGCTGCGCAGAGCGGATTCCAACGAGCGGATCGACGACGTCATCGGCCTCTACATGGGCGACCGGCGCAAGACGGACGGCCGACCCTGGTTCCTGGTCAACTTCGTCGCGTCGCTCGACGGCGGGACGGCCCTGCGCGGGAAGTCGTCGAGTCTGGGCGACGAGGACGACAAGACCGTGTTCCAGGCGCTGCGCGCCGTGCCCGACATCATCCTGGTCGGATCCGGGACGGTCGATACCGAGAACTACCACCCGGTCACTCTCGACGAGGACCGCCGTGAGAGGAGGCTGGCCGCCGGTCTCACCGAGGTGCCGGTGCTGGCCATCGTCTCGGGCCGGCTCAGCTTCGACCCGGAGGCGAGGGTCTTCTCCGATCCCGAGCATCGTCCCATGGTCATCACCGGGCCCGAGGCGAACCCGGCCAAGCTGGCCATGCTCGGCGACGCCGCCGAGGTGATAGTCCTCGATGACATGTCCCCGAGGAGCATCCTGACCCGTCTCGGGGCGGCCGGCGTGATCCTCTGCGAGGGGGGCCCAACCCTGGTCGGGCAGTTCGTCGCCGCCCATCTCGTGGACGAGGTGAATCTCACCGTCGCCCCGACCATGATCAGCGGCAAATCGGCCCGGATGGCGCACGGCCCGGAGGCCGAGCCCCCTCTCGACATGCGTCTCGACCGGATGCTCCTGGGCGATCGGTCCCTGTTTCTGCGATATTTGAGGGCATGACCGCCAAGGAGAGGCCGATGGGATTGCACGCCGAGCTATACGAACGTCACAAGGCGGTTCTCCCTGGCTGGGCCCCGCTCTACTACGAGCAGCCGATCGCCATCGTCGACGGGGACGGGCGTTGGGTGACCGACGCCGAAGGCAACCGGTACCTCGACTTCTTCGGCGGGATCCTGGTCACCATGTCGGGCTACAAGGTCCCCGAGGTGGTGGCGGCGATCAAGGCCCAGGCCGACCGGATGCTGCACACTTCGACTCTCTACCTGATCGAGTCGCAGATCGAACTGGCGGAGAAGGTCGCCGAGCTGTCCGGGATCCCCGATGCCAAGGTCTTCTTCACCAACTCGGGAACCGAGGCCAACGATGCCGCCCTGATGCTCGCCACGACCTACAAGAAGTCGAATCAGGTCCTGGCCGTCCGGGGCAGCTATCACGGGAAGTCGCACTCGGCGATCGCGGTGACCGGTCAGAAGGCCTGGTCCGGGACCAGTCTGTCGCCGTTCCAGGTCACCTACGTGCACGGTGGGTACAAGCTGCGCAGCCCGTTCGGCCACCTTCCCGACCCCGAGTTCATCGAGGCATGCGTTGCCGATCTGGTGGATCTCCTCGGCGTCGCCACGGCTGGGAGCCCGGCGGTCATGATCGCCGAGCCGATCCAGGGGGTGGGTGGCTTCGTCACCCCTCCCGACGGGTTCTTCAAGGCGATCAAGGACGTTCTCGACGAGCACGGGATCCTCTTCATCTCCGACGAGGTGCAGACCGGGTGGGGCCGGACCGGTGAGCATTTCTGGGGATACCAGGCCCACGGGATCGTCCCCGACCTGTTGACCTTCGCCAAGGGGATCGGGAACGGCCTCAGCATCGGCGGAGTGGTCACCTCTGCCGAGATCATGGACTCGTACCCGGCCCTCGGTATATCGACCTTCGGCGGCAACCCGCTGGCAACGGCCGGCGCCCTGGCCAACCTCGAGTACCTGCTCGACAACGACCTCCAGACCAACTCGCTCAAGGTGGGCAACCGTCTGATGCAGAACCTGGTCCCGTTGTCCGAGGAGTTGGAGATCATCGGGGAGGTCCGAGGCAAGGGACTGATGATCGGTGTCGAGCTGGTCAAGCCCGACGGTTCCCCGGCACCGGAGACGGCCGGCGCCGTGCTGGAGGCGGCCCGGGAGGAGGGCCTGCTCATCGGCAAGGGCGGGCTCTACGGCAACTCGCTGCGTCTCGCTCCCGCCCTCTCCATCACCGAGGAGGAGGCCGACGAGGGCTTCGCGCGTCTGGAGCGGGCACTCCGTCGCAGTAGCTGAGCGCGTGTGACGACGGCTTCCGACTCGGGGTGTCGGCGAACCTCATGCAGTCCGTCACGCATCCGTGACGCCCTGCATTAGGAACGACCTAGAGCAGCGCCTGGAGGTCGATGTCGCAGCTGGGGTGGCGGAGTTTGGCCAGGCCTCTGGCTTCGATCTGGCGGACCCGTTCCCGGGTCGAGTTGATCACCTTCCCCACGTCGGAGAGGGTCCAGGGCTCGTCACCGTCGAGCCCGAAGCGGAGCCAGAGCACCTGCTGCTCCTCGGGGTCGAGGATCTGCAACGCCTTGATCAGGCGATCCCGTCTCCACGCCGCCGCGGCCCGGGCCTCGGGGTCGACCGCGGTCTCGTCCTCCACGAAGTCTTGGAGCGAGGCGTCGCCGTCCTCGCCGACCGGTCGGTCCAGCGAGACCGTCTCCGCCGGAGCTTCGAGAGCGGCAAGGACCCGTTCGGTGTCGAGCCCCGACGCCTCGGAGATCTCTTCCAGGGTCGGGGCGCGGTGGTACTTGTCGTGGAGGCTCTGCCGGGTGTCCTGGACCGTCCGAACCACGTCGACCATGTGGACGGGGAGACGGATGGTCTTGCCGTTGTTCCCCAGCCCCCTGGTGATCGCCTGACGGATCCACCATGTTGCGTAGGTGGAGAACTTGAAGCCCTTGCGCCAGTCGAACTTCTCCACCGCCCTGATCAAACCGAGGTTGCCCTCCTGGATGAGGTCGAGGAGGTCGAGCCCTCGTCCGGTGTAACGCTTGGCGATTGAGATGACCAACCTGAGGTTGGAGCGGATGAAGGTCATCTTGGCCTCGTCGCCCTCGGCGACGACACGCATCAGCCTGGCGCGGTCGGCCTGCTCGTAGTCGCCTGATTCGAGTGTGGCCTTGGCCTTCTTGCCGAGCTCCATGGCTCGGGAGAGGTGGACCTCGTCCTCCGCGGTGAGCAGGAGATGGGCGGAGACTTCGTCTAGATACAGGCCGACGGTGTCGGCGGGGCTGGAGCCCCGCTCGGGTCTGGCGTCTTTGGCCCTGATGGCCTTCCCCAAATTCTGGCCCTCCTGTCAACCCCTGTGGAAAACCTAACCTTGCTGGCTGAATCTGGCAAACGGTTTTACCGCGTATCCCGCCCCGCCGGGTACTCTCCCCGGTTCAGTGGCGCGTCGTTCCCAGTTTCGATTGCTGGTGGCGCTCACCATCGTATGGGCCTTGTGGGCGGGTTGGTCGCTGCTCGGACGAGCTACTCCTTACACCCTGAGGGTGCTGGACGACGCGGGGGCGCCGATTGCAGCGGCCTCGGTCGACATCAACGACAGTCAGGTGGGGACCAGTGCCGAAGACGGCACCATCGAGATCGATTGGCGTCGTTCCGCAACGGTCCTCGAGGTGAGCGCGGCCGGGCACGTGCCGAAGACGGTCACCATCGCCGAGCGCCCGGACGGGCTGTTCGACGTGGTGCTCAAGGCGCGAATCCTGCGAAGTCGGGTCCTCGACCCCGATGGAACCCCGGTCGAGTCGGCGATCGTGGCGGCAGGGCCGGCCTCGGGAACTACCGATGCCGAGGGGCGCATCAGCCTGCGAGGGGCCGAACCGGGGACCGTGACGGTCAGCCGGCCGGCGTGGGTCGCCACGACGTTCGAGTGGGACGGGGGCGTGGGCGAGTCCGTCGTCCAGATCGAGCCTTTCATAGCCCGCGCCGTTCACATCTCAGGCGAGGCGGCCGAGGAGGACCTCGATCGGTTCTTCGAGATGGCGGAGGGAACCGAGTTGAACGCCCTGATGCTCGATCTGAAGGACGAGTCCGGCCTGGTCTGGTACGACAGCGAGCATCCGGTCGCGGCCGAAGTCGGTGCGATACGGTCGGTCTACGACCTGAGCGAGGTGGCGGATCGGGCCGACTCGGAGGACCTCTATCTGATCGGGCGCCTGGTCGTGTTCAACGACCCGACGGCAGCCGTGCGCAAGCCGGAGATGGCGGTGTGGGACTCGGCCACCAACCAGCCATACCAGTCGAACAACCAGTACTTCCTCGACCCGACCGACCCCGAGGCTCGTGCCTACGGGCTCGGCCTTGCCGAAGAGGTCTGCGAGATGGGCGTCGACGAGGTGCAGTTCGACTACGTCAGGTTTCCCGACAAGCGGTCCGAGACGACGACCTTCGACGGCGGGGTGAGCCTCGAGACCAGGACCTCGACGATCATCGGCTTCCTTCAAGAGGCGGTAGCGATCCTGCACCCGATGGGCTGCGCCGTGGCAGCAGACGTCTTCGGCTTCACCACGGCAGCCGGCACCGACGACGGGGGGATCGGCCAGCGCTGGGAAGAGGTGACCGGAGTCGTCGACGTGGCTTCGCCCATGGTGTACCCGTCCCATTACACCGCGGGTTGGTACGGGTTCGACAACCCGAACGACCACCCCGGGCCGATGGTGACCCGTGCCCTCGAAGATGGGATGGAGCGGCTGTCACGAAACGTGGTGGTCCGGCCCTGGCTCCAGGACTTCGGGTACACCACCGAGCAGGTGCGCACCCAGATCGAGGTCGCCGAGCAGTTCGGGATGGGCTGGATGCTGTGGAATGCGGTCTCCAACGTGACCACCGACGCGCTGACCAGCGAGTAGACCGTCGGTCGTCCCGCATCATCCCGAGACGGAGTTCGCACTATGGCGGTAGGTGAAATACCATTCCTGGGACCCGCCCGGAGCGACATTTGACCGCGTTCGACCAAGCCCAACTGGCTCAGATCAAGACCACCGTCCCCCAGTGGCGGGCGGCCCAGATGGATGGGGCGTTCCAGGTCTTCAACGCACTGGAGGAGCCGACAGGAGCCGAAGAAGACTGGAGATACGTCGAATTCGACCATTCCTTCTCCGAGTTGTCACCGGTCACCGCACCCGGTGAGCGATTGCCCCCCGGCCCGTTCGTCTCGTCGCTGCCTCGTCGATCGGGGCATGTTCTCATCGTGGACGGGGCGGTCGTGGAGCACGAGTCCGAGGTGGCCTCGGTGTCTCGGTTCTCCGATCTCGAAGCCGACCCTGGATTGCCCACACTGCTCCCGGTGGATCACAACAAGCTGGCCGCCGCCCACGCCGCATTCTCCGGCGACGGCGTCCACATCGAGCTGGAACCGGGTGTGACGATGGACTCGCCCCTGGTGGTCGAGGTGCAGGCCGCCACCGAGGGGAGCGCCTCGTTCCCGCATCTGCATGTAGCGGTCGGCGAGAACGCCGAGGCGAGCATCCTCGTCGTGTACCGCTCCGCCGATGGCGCCCGTCTCCTGCTGCTCCCCAAGATCGATCTGGAGGTCGGCGACGG
>DASUSU010000332.1:0-2522 GCA_036374915.1 Acidimicrobiia bacterium
TCCACAATGCCACGGGCATATAGTCCCTTAGGCCCATACCCGATCCGGGGCGGTCCGATCAGACTTCTGCGTCGGGTGATTGCATTGCGGGAACTACCGAGAGACATCCTGATCGAGGTCATGGAAGACGTGATCGAAGACCTGCACGGCCATGTGCATCGGGTCTCGGATCTCGCCGTCAGCATGGGCGCCGGGCTGGGCCTGGGCGAGATCGATCTCGACCGTCTCGCCCTGGCCGGGATCCTCCACGACGTGGGCAAGATTCATCTCGACCCGGGGATACTGGGCAAGCCGGGGCCCCTCGATGACACCGAGCGGGAGCTGATGAACCGTCACCCCGAGCTCGGGTTCGCCATGACCCGCAACCGTCTCGATCCCAAAGTGGCCGAGGCGATCCTCTACCACCACGAGCGCTTCGACGGCTTCGGATATCCCTTCGGTCTCGTCGCCGAGGAGATTCCGATCCTGAGCCGGATCATCCTCGTCGCCGACGCCTTCGATGCCATGACCTCGACCCGGGCTTATCAGGCCGCCCTTCCAGTCGAATATGCAGTCGCCGAGATCCGACAGCACGCCGGCAGCCAGTTCGACCCCCAAGTCGTTGCGATGTTCCTCGAACTGGCTGCGGTCAACCGGCTACCCCTCGAGCTGACCGCGTAGCTCGAAGCTCGTAGCTCATAACGGACCGAACTTGTCCTCGCGCTCTGATACCTTCGCGCCGTGGACCCGCTGGGCGCCTTCACCACCGCCACCCGGACCTGGTTCGAGGCATCATTCGACGAGCCGACCAGGGCCCAAGCCATGGGATGGCCCGCCATCGCCGCCGGCGACCACACCCTGATCCACGCCCCCACCGGTTCGGGCAAGACGCTGGCCGCCTTTCTCTGGACCCTCGACCGGCTGCTCACCGAGCCCACACCCGAGAAGGCCGATCGTTGCCGCGTTCTCTACGTGTCGCCGTTGAAGGCCCTGGCCCATGACGTCGACCGCAACTTGAGAGCCCCGCTCGCCGGGATCCGTCACGCCTCGAGCCGGGTCGGCGGCCCAACCCTCCCCGGTCTCGACACCTTCATCCGCACCGGCGACACCCCTCCGGAGGAGCGGCAACGGATGCGGCGCAACCCTCCCGACATCCTGATCACCACCCCCGAATCCCTCTATCTGATCCTCACCTCGGCGGCCAGGGAGGTCCTGCAAAGTGTCAGATGGGTGATCGTGGACGAGGTCCACGCCGTCGCCGGCACCAAGAGAGGCGCCCATCTCGCCCTATCTCTGGAGCGTCTCGAAGAGATCGCCGACGCCCCGCCGCAACGGATCGGTCTCTCCGCCACCCAGAGGCCCCTGGAGACGATCGGGCGCTTTCTCGGCGGGGGCACGGTGGAGGACGACGTTTGGGCGCCACGTCCGGTGACCATCATCGACGTGCCCCACGATCGCGGTCTCGACATCGAGATCGTGGTCCCCGTCGAGGACATGAACCAGCCCGGTGATCCCGACCCGCTCGACCCCGACCGGCAAACGACGCGGTCGATCTGGCCCGCCGTCTACCCACGTCTCCTCGACCAGATCCGGGAACATCGAAGCACGATCGTCTTCGCCAACTCGAGACGGCTGGCCGAGCGCATCTGCTCGGAGATCAACAACCTCGCCGGGGAGGAGATCGCCAAGGCCCACCACGGCTCGGTCGCCAGGAAACAGCGACTTCTCACCGAGGAGGCGCTCAAACTCGGCGCCCTGAAGGCGGTGGTGGCCACCTCGTCGCTGGAGCTGGGCATCGACATGGGAGCGGTCGACCTGGTGCTCCAGGTCGAGGCCCCCACATCGGTGGCCTCGGGGCTGCAGAGGGTGGGACGCTCCGGCCATCACGTCGGCGGTGTGTCCAGGGCCAGGATCTACCCCAAGTATCGGGGTGATCTCCTGGTCTCCGCCGTGGTCGCCTCCGAGATGGCGGAGCGACGGGTCGAGGCCACCCGTATCCCGGCCAACCCGCTCGATGTCCTCGCCCAACAGCTCGTGGCCAGGGTCGTCGCGGGCGCCGCCAGCGCCGACCACCTCTACGAGATGGCCCGCCGAGCCGCCCCCTACGCAAGCCTGAGCCGAGCCGTGTTCGACGAGACATTGGACATGCTCGCCGGGCGTTACCCGTCCGATCTCTTCGCCGAGCTTCGGCCCCGGGTCAACTGGGACCGGGCCACCGGAGAGGTGACCGCACGGCCCGGGTCGCTGCAACTGGCGGTGACCAATCCGGGCACCATCCCCGACCGGGGCCTCTTCCGGGTGACCCTGCCCGACGGGAGCAGGGTGGGAGAGCTCGACGAGGAGATGGTCTACGAGTCGCGGGAAGGAGACGTCTTCCTTCTCGGCAGCACGGCCTGGCGGATCACCCAGATCACACATGACCGGGTGGAGGTGGTACCGGCACCGGCCGAAGGTGCGGCCCGGATGCCCTTCTGGCACGGGGACACCCTGGGACGGTCCCTGGAGACGGGAAAGGCGATCGGGAGGTTCATCCGGGAGACGGG
>DASUSU010000333.1:0-2414 GCA_036374915.1 Acidimicrobiia bacterium
GACGTGCCCACCAGCACCTCGATCACACCGGGCTCGACGACATATCCCATGTCCCGGTCGTAGAAGCCGACCTGGGCCACCGGAACCCTGAAGCCGACTCTCTTGGTCTCACCGGCGGCGACCTCGACCCGGGTGAAGGCTTTCAGCTCCAGCACGGGCCGGGTCACACTCGCATCAGGGTCCCGGACGTAGAGTTGAACCACCTCGTCGCCGTCCACCTCGCCGGTGTTGGCCACATCGACGGTGACCGTCACATCACGATTCCAGGCGACGATGTCGGGGCTCACCACCGGGTTCCCCAGTTGGAACGTCGTGTAGCTCAGGCCGTGGCCGAACGGGTACAGCGGAGCCGCCGGCCCGTCGACGTAGTCGCCCTTCCAGTGCGACCTCCCTCCGGAGACCTTGTGCCCGTAGTAGACCGGGATCTGCCCCACCGTTCGAGGATGGGAGATGGGAAGCTTCCCTCCCGGATTGACCTCACCGGTCAGGACGTCGACGATCGCAGCGGCACCCTCCTCACCGGGGAGCCAGGCGACAAGCACCGCCGCGCAGTTCTCGTGGATCCACACGCTGCCCCCGGGCCGACCGGTCACCAGGACCAGGATCACAGGTGTGCCGGTGGCCACCACCGCCCGCACCAGGTCTTCCTGGACACCGGGTAGGTCGAGAGTGAGACGGTCCCGCCCCTCCCCACTGGTGCAGTCCTCGGTGAGACCTGCCTTGTCTCCCATCACCATGATCGCCACGTCGCTCGTGGCGGCCAGCGCCACCGCTTCGGCGAAGCCTTCGGTCGACGACCCCGAGACGTCGCAGCCACGGGAGTAGCGCACACCGGCGCCGAGCCGCTCCGCCAGCGTCTCGAAGACCGTGGCGGCGTTCGTTCTCGCGTGCTCGGGCCTGAGACCGTCGGCGAGAGGGATCGAGAAGACGTTCTCCCGGGACCTCATTTCGATCAGCGACTCGATGTGGGCCGGGTAGGTGTAGTCACCGTAGAGGTTTCGACCCTCGTGGGCATTGGGGCCGATCACCGCGATCGTGCCGGTGCCGGCCCGCAGCGGCAGAGCCCCGTCGTTGCTCAGCAGCACGATGCTCTTGCCGGCGATCCGGCGGGCCAACTGCCGATGGGCGGGATCGTCGATCAGGGAGCGGGCACCTTCGGGATCGACGAAGGGGCGATCGAACAGCCCGAGCTCGAATTTGGCCCTGAGCACCCGTCGCACCGCGGCGTCGATGATCGACATGCTCACCTGGTCCTTGGCGGCGGCGTCGATCAGCGGCTGGCCGTAGCAGTCGGTGCCGGGAAGCTCGACGTCGATCCCCGCCGACAGCGCCATCGCCGCCGCCGCGGTGGCATCGTCGGCCAGCTTGTGATAGTCGGCGAGCTGTCGGATGGCGAAGTAGTCCGACACCACGCACCCGTCGAAGCCCCAGCTCTCGCGGAGCAGCCCGGTGAGCAGGTCCCGGTCCGCACTGCACGGGACGCCGTCGATCTCGTGGTAGCCGGGCATCACGGATCGGGCTCCGGCCGTCTTCACCGCGGCCTCGAAGGGATGCAGGTAGACCTCGTGCAGCTCGCGGGCCGGGATGTGGGCCGGCGCCCAGTTGAGCCCTCCCTCGGACCCGCCGTAGCCGACGAAGTGCTTGGCGGTGGCGACCACGCCGTCGGCCAGACTCCCGCCCTGGAGCCCTTCGACGAACGCCACCCCCATCATCGCGACCAGATGGGGATCTTCGCCAAATGTCTCCTCGGTCCGTCCCCACCTCGGGTCACGGCAGACGTCGAGCACCGGTGACAGCCCCTGATGGGCCCCGATCCCCCTCATCTGTCCCCGGACCACCTCGCCGATCGCCCGGGAGAGGCCCGGGTCCCAGGTGCTGGCCACTCCGATCGCCTGGGGGAAGACCGTCGCCTGGGGAGCCATGAGACCGGAGCAGATCTCCTCGTGCACGATCACCGGGATTCCCAGCCGGGTCTGTTCGAGCAGATAGCGCTGAATGTCGTTGGCGACCCGGGCCGCCTCGGTGGCGTCGAGGTGGCTGGCGCCGGAGATCCGGGTTATGTGACCAAGCCCGTTCCGGAGCACATCGGCTGCCTTCTCCGGCGAGAGGTCCTTGTCCTCCAGGAGCTGGAAGACCCATGCGCTCCCGAGCTGGGCGACCTTCTCTTCGATGGTCATTCGCTCGATCAGGTCCTCGACCCGGTCCGGGATCGGGATCGACGGGTCTCGATACCTCGGTCGAGTGCCGTCGACGGTGACCGCGCTCATCCTTTGACTCCTCCCGCGGTGAGCCCGCTGACGATCTGGCGCTGTGCGATGAAATAGAAGATGAGGGCCGGGATCATCGCCAGTGTGGTGTAGGCGAGGATCACCGCATAGTCGGTTACGTACTGAGCGGAGACGTTGTTGACCCCG
>DASUSU010000334.1:0-4430 GCA_036374915.1 Acidimicrobiia bacterium
TGCGGGATGCACCGTCGACGGGGTGGAGAGATCACAGGTCTTCGGGGGCAGCATGACCGAGCACCACACTCATCGTCAGTTCGGGTCGGCCGTGGAGAGCTTCACCGGAGTTGTCAGAGCCCTGCCCTCACCGGGGGCCGCGCTACCTCGCCGGACGTTCCAAACGCTCACCGGGCTCCCACGAGCAGCCCGGTTCAAGAGCGGACACTTCGCCGCCCTATGCGAGGTTGCGGGAATGCTCGCCGAACGTCTCGGCGTGCCCCGGTCGGTTCACGAGATGTTCCCGTTTCTCACCGAGCGTTGGGACGGGTCGGGTGTCTTGAAACGCGCCAGTGGCGACGAGATCCCTCTTCCGCTCCGCATCATCCACGTCGGCCGTGACGCCACATACCAGCGTCTCATCGGCGACGACGACCACGTGACCAGTGTGATCGCATCCAGGGCAGGACATGCTTTCGACCCTGAGGTTGCTGCCGGGTTTCTCGACGACGCCGCAGACGTTCTCGGGCCACGCGAGGTCTCCAAGACGATGTGGGAGGACGTCCTGGCGTCGGAGCCCCGCCCCTGGTTGACCCTGAAAGGAGCGGCCATCGACCAGGCCCTCGGCGCCATTGGAGCGTTCTCAGACCTGGTCTCGCCACACCTCGCCGGCCACTGCTCGGGAGTCGCCCAACTGGCCGCAGCGGCAGCAGATCTACAAGGACTGGCGCCTGCGGAGGCCGAGACGATACGACGCGCTGCTCTCGTCCACGACGTGGGGAGGACAGCGATCGGTACCCGGGTGTGGAACAAGCCGGGGCCGTTGACGGCCGACGAGCGGGAACAGGTGAGGCTCCACCCCTATCACACCGAACGAGTTCTGGCCCCTTCGCCCTTTCTCTCCGAGCTGGCGCCCATCGCCACGGCACATCACGAGCGTCTCGACGGCTCTGGCTATCACCGGGGTCTCGACGGTTCCTCGATCCATCGAGCCGCCAGGCTGCTCGCCGTGGCGGACGCCTTCCAGTCGAAGACCGAGCCCCGACCCTATCGGGCGCCGCTGTCGCCGAAGGAGGCGACCGAGCTGCTTGTGGGAAAGGCGCGGGAAGGTGGATTGGACCCGGTGATGGTCATGGCCGTCGCCGAGGCGGCAGGTCAGGCTCGTCCGGCAATAGATCGCCCGGCCGGGCTGACCGAACGAGAGGCCGAGGTGGTCGGCCTGTTGGCCCGGGGATTGCAGACCAAGCAGATCGCCAGAGAGCTCGACATCTCGGCCAAGACCGTGGACCGCCACATACAGAACAGCTACCGCAAGATCGGCGTTTCCTCGCGCGCCGCCGCAACTCTCTTCGCCACGGAGAACGGGCTGCTTCCCGGATAGCTCCTCCCGCGTGTGGGGAGTATTCCGTATTCACCGCATCGGACGATGACCTTACGTTGGCGGTGTGAGAGGAAACACCATCCAAAACCGGACCAACACGCGACGGGGCCTCACCGCTGGGATCGTCGCTTCGCTCGGCCTGTCGACCGCGGTGCTCGTCACCTCGGCACGGGGCGACTCCGCTTTGGGCGCCCTCGCTCTCTGGCCGTGGCTTCTCACCGGCCTCCAGGTGCTCGCCCTCTGGGCCGCCGGGCGCCGCCACGGGTGGGCGTGGCTGCTCGGAGGATCGGTTCAGGGTCCCTGGATCGCCTATGCCCTCATGACCGATCAGATCGGCTTCATCCCCGGATGCGCCGTATCGGCGTCGGTTCAGATCTACAGCTTTCTCCGCGACTCATCTCGAACGACGCGATTGGAGGCGATGGCATGAGCAACGGACAGGAACGAACCGACACCCTGGTCATCGGCGGAGGTCAGGCCGGGTTGGCCGTCGGCTATCACCTGTCGAGGGCGGGAGTGCCTCATCTGATTCTCGACGCCAACCAGAGGACGGGCGACTCATGGCGTCACCGCTGGGAATCCCTTAGGTTGTTCACCCCCAACCGGTTCAACAGCCTGCCGGGCCTGAAGATCCCCGGAGAGGACTGGGGTTTTCCCAGTAAGGACGAGCTCGCCGACTATCTCGAGGCATACGCCCTTCACTTCGATCTCCCGATCCGCCACGGGGCGAAGGTGGACCATCTCAGGCGCGAGGGAGGCGTTTTTCTGGCAACTGCAGGTGATCTGGAGTTTCGCGCGAACAACGTTGTCGTGGCCATGGCCTCCTATCAGCGGCCACGAGTGCCCGAGTTCGCCGGTGACCTCGACCCGGGGATCGTTCAGCTCCACGTCGCCGACTACCAGAATCCGGGGCAGCTGCAGGACGGGGACGTCCTGGTGGTAGGTCTGGGGAACTCCGGTGCCGAGGTCTCGATGGAACTGGCGAGGGATCATCGCGTCCTGCTCTCGGGAAAGCCGAGCGCCGTCCAGCCGTTCCGCCCCGAGCGCCTGTCGGGGAGGATCCTCATGCCGTTCGTGGGGCCCGTGCTGCTCAACCGGGTGCTGACGACGAGCAATCCCCTGGGCCGGAAGGTCCGCTCCAAAATGCTCCACAAGGCTGCGCCGCTGCTCCGGGTCAAGCCGAAGGACCTCGTCGCCGCCGGCGTGGAGCGTGTGGGTCGGGTCACCGGTGTCGTCGACGGCTACCCGACCCTGGTCGACGGCTCGGTCCTCGACGTGGCCAACGTGATGTGGTGCACCGGTTTCGAGCCCGGGTTCTCCTGGATCGACCTGCCGGTGTTCGACGATCAGGGTCATGTGATCCATGAGCGGGGCGTCGTCGCCGCCGAGCCCGGTGTCTACTTCGTGGGCCTCAAGTTCCAATACTCGGTTCTGTCCGACACCTTGCTTGCGGTGGGCAGAGACGCCGGCCACGTCGTCGACCACCTGGCCAAGCGGCGCGTCGCCCGGACGCCGGCCCCCACTTCGACTCGACTGGGAAGCAACTGAGACCGTCTAGATCGGGGACACTTCGACAAGTTCTCGAGTCGGTGATCCCAGGGAGTGCATGGCTTTTGCCTGGGGATCGACCAAGTCTCAGGACGCGGACGGAGTCGAGTGGATGTGACGGCCCGGCATCTACGACACCGGGTTCTCGAGATAGCCGATTCGGTCGATCTCCACCCGCACCTGGTCCCCTCGGGAGAGGTAACGAGGAGGAGTTCGCAGGAACCCGACCCCAGCCGGAGTCCCGGTGGCGATGAGATCACCAGGCTCCAGGGTGATGCCCTGAGATATGAAACTGACCAGTTCGTCGACGCCGAAGATCATCGAGGCGGTGGACGAATCCTGCATCACCTCCCCATTGAGAAGACAGCGGATCCCCAATGACTGCGGATCGGGGATCTCGTCTGCTGTGACTATCCATGGCCCGACAGGGCAGAAGGTGTCCAGCGACTTGGCCCTGGTCCACTGCTGATCACGAAGTTGGAGGTTGCGCGCGGACACATCGTTGACACAGGTGAAGCCGAAGACGTAGTCGCGGGCTTCGGCGGCCGAGACCCGACGGGCGTGCCGGCCTATCACCACCCCGAGCTCGGCTTCGAAGTCGACCTCGTCGCTGAGCATGGGCAGAACGACCGATCGCCCGTGCCCGATGACGCTGCTGGGCAGCTTGGCGAAGATGAGCGGTTGGTCCGGGGGATCCACGCCGCCCTCGGCGGCATGATCGGCGTAGTTGAGCCCGACGCAGATGATCTTTGCATCACGCCCCACCGGCGCCAGAAGCTCTACAGACGACAACGGGATGGCGTCTCCGTCGGGCACGGGAGACAAGACGTCGATTCCGGCGGGGAGGATGGCGTCGCCGGAGACGACGCCGACACCATCACGGCCCTCGAAGCGGTATCGGGCGACTTTCAATTCCGAGGAGTCCCCGACTCGATCCCGAACACGTGAGTGGTGGGCGGGGCGGTCATGACCTTGCGGTGCTGTCGATCATCCGGCGGAGCGACACCTCGGTAGTCGCGACGTGGACCAGAGCCGCAGCCTCCCCGAGTGTCGGATCACGGTCTTCCAGGGCGCGGAGGATCTCGGCATGTTGGGCGATGGTCTGCGCCTTGGCGTCCTCCTCGATCACGCCACGCCAGATTCGCGAACGCATCGTTCTGGTGGACACGCCAGCAAGCATCGAGGCCAGGGTGGAGTTGCCCGAGGCCGAAGCCACCACCGCGTGAAAGTCGCTGTCCGCCTGAACCAGATCTTCCTGGCTCTCGGCCGAGCGCATCCGATCCAGGAGCATGGCAAGATCGAGAAGGGCGTCCTCGTCGATCCGCAACGCAGCCATAGCGGTCGCCGCCGGCTCGAGAATGCGGCGTACCTGGATCAACTCCAATGAGAACCCTTCAGCCATGAGCTCGGCCGCGGCACCGATCCCGTCCAGCAACTGCTCGGGGCGCAGACTGGTCACGTAGGTCCCGTCACCACGCCGCACGTCGAGGACACCGGCGGTGACCAGGCCCCTGACTGCCTC
>DASUSU010000335.1:0-2941 GCA_036374915.1 Acidimicrobiia bacterium
GTGGGGCAGGTTGGTCAGCCATGTCGCCAACCGTACCGAGCACGACCGTCCCGGTCTTCGCCCGATCCGAGGGCGGTTTCCTCGCAATCGATTGCAGGCGTCGTCCTACACTCCGGAGCCCCGAGCGACGAATGGAGCAACCCGAGATGACCGTCACGGCCGACTTCGTGGTGGCAGGTGCTGGACACAACAGTCTGATAACCGCCGCCTATCTGGCCCGGGCCGGATACGAGGTGGTGATACTCGATGCCCGCTCCCAGGCCGGAGGCGGGGCCAGCACCGAGGAGATCCTGACCCCGGGCTACGGGTTCGACACCTGCTCCACCGGGCACACCCTGATCCAGGTCAACCCGGTGCTGGCCCGGGACGAATTGGGTTTGGTCGCCGAGCACGGTCTCACTTACGTCGACCCCGACCCGGTGGCACATGTCCTGTTCCCCGACGGCGAGCATTTCACGATGTGGCTCGACCTGGAGAGGACTCTCGAGGAGATCCGACGATTCTCCCCCGCCGACGCCCAGGCCTATCGACGCGCCCTCGACGAGTTCGACGAGGTCAAGGGGGTCTACTCCGCCTACCGCTTCACCCCGATCGGCTACGGGCCCTCGCTCGACGAGGCGCTGGCCGGCCATCCGTCGGGCTCGGTGTGGCAGCGTCGGAACGTGATGTCCGCCTGGGACGTGATCCGACGCGAATACGAGAGCCGGCACATCCAGGCATTCATGTGTTGGATGGCCTTCCAGACGGCACAGCCGCTCGATTCGCCCGGATCCGGCTATCTCGCCTACTCGCTGGTCGGGGGGCGGCAGCGGCGAAGCTGGTCGATCCCGTTGGGCGGGTCCGGCCGCCTCGCCCAGACCCTGGTCGAGGCGATCGAGGCGCGCGGTGGAGTGGTGGTCACCGACGCGCTGGTCACCTCGCTCGTCATCGAGGACGGCAGGTGCGTCGGTGTGGAGACCGAGGCGGGGGAACGGTATCGGGCCCGTGAAGCCGTGATCTCGTCGATCCACATCAAGAGCCTGGTCGAGATGGCCCCGGATCCGCTGTGGGGTGCGGACTTCCTCTACGGGGTCGACACCTACGACGAGGGGCTGTCCACCTTCGCCTCGTACTACGCGGTGACCGACCCGCCGAAGTACAGAGCCGGCGACGGCCCCCCGATCCCGGCCGTTTCCGCCGGGTTCGCCCCGTGGCCGGAGGACGTCATCGAGTTCGGTAGCGGCCTGCGTCGGGGACAGATCCACCGTCCCGGGTCCTTCCTGCTCTTCGCCACCCCGACCATCGTCGACCCGTCACGCGCTCCGGACGGGGGCCACACCCTCAAGATCCTGAGCATGGCGCCCTACGACGTCCCCGAAGACCTCGGGGATTGGGAGCGGGGCAAGGAGACCCTCGCCGCGGAGCATTTCCGGGTACTCCAGGATTGCGCCCCCAACCTGACCGACGACACGGTGCTGGCCCGAAAGGTGAAGAGCCCGGTGGACGTGGAGCGGGACAATCCCCACATGTGGCGCGGGACCATCCACGGTGGTGACCGCGGGCTCGCCTACAGCGGGGCGCAACGGCCGGTGCCGGGCTGGGCGCAGCATCGCATGCCGATCCCCGGCCTGTACCAGACGGGCGCCACAACCCATCCCGGAGGGTCGATCACAGGCGGACCGGGTCGCAACGCCGCCATCGTGATCCTCGACGATCTGGGAGTGAAGCTGGAGGACGTGGTCCGCAACCCGGAGTCTTCCTCGGTCTGAACCGTTACGGCACCTGTCCGCTGTCGGGGTGGACCATGAGACCGGAGACATCGACCGCCTCGAAGTCGGAGCCTGTGATCACGTCCAACTCGTGGAGCACGTCGTTGTCCCAGCGCTCATCGGGGGCGCCCGAGATGTACCAGGGCGAGCCGTTGTCGGCGAGGATGATCCCGTAGGTCTTCATCGCCTCGGCGATCACACGGGCCTGGGCGGAGAGACCCGAGGTGTCGAAGGAGGCCTTGAGCCGGAATCGCTGTCCCATGGGCGGATAGGCGGGGTCGGTGATGGCCGACGCTTGATGACGTGCCGGCCAGACGTAGGCGGACTGGGTGGCGGGAGCGGTGAAGCGGATGGCATGACGGATCACGCCCGAGGCAACTTCGTCGTAGCGCACCAGACCGGCATATATGGGCAGACCGGCCGCATCCGCAGAGGTCCAACCGGCGGGACGGAGGGCGTTGGAGCGGAGGTCGTATCTGGCCCCGTTGGCGGCGCGCCAGGTGCCGTCCCCGTTGGGGAACGACCGGTACAACTCGTAGAGGGCGCAGTCGGCGACATCGACCACGATCACGTGACGATCCCCGGTCGCCGACGGGCCGCCCTCGACCGGAGCATCGGCGGGGATGGGGTAGGGCCCGGGATCGCTTTCCTCGGGCCACGAGGTGAATTCGACCGCCACGTCCGGCTGAGCGGGGCCGACGGTGACATAGGGGATCCCGATCGGGCTGGTCGACCCCTCCGGCCAGACCCCGCTCCCGAAGTCGGCGTGGACGTTGTCGGAGGCCCCGATCCGACTCACGTAGTCGGCGGACCGGCTGTGGACGGGCAGCGAGTCGACCCTGGCGTTCCAGATGTTGTCGGCGGGAAAGACCGGGCACCCGACGTCTGGACCGGTGCCGGGGAGCGGGCCATAGGAGCCGGCGACCGGGAGCCAGGCGGGCGAGCCCCAGGCCAATTGGCTGTCGGCGACTCCTTGGGTGTTGGAGTAGCGGAAGAAGAAGGTCGAGTTGGAGGGCCGGTAGATGGCGGGGGTGTCGATCCCGTCGACGACTCCCCAGTCGCCGGAGACGAACCGGTCTCCTGGGTCTCCGTAGAAGAATTCGGCGTCGGCGACGCCTTGGGTGTGGCTCTGGCGGAAGTAGACGAACCCGGTCGACTCGCGGTGCAGTCCCACCGTGTCGATCCCGTCGCCG
>DASUSU010000336.1:0-14920 GCA_036374915.1 Acidimicrobiia bacterium
TCCCTTCGGATGCACGCCCGAGAAAGCGCCAGGGTCGCCCACGTGTGACTGTGCCGGTCACGGTTGCCGCTTTTCATCTGCACACGGTCGCCTCGTCGGGATCGAAGACGGTGAGTATCGATGCCCGGGAGTTCACGGGGACCATCACCGAGAGGACATCCCACATTGTCGCCATCACCGTCCGTACCTCCTAGAACGCGAAACACGCTTTCTGAGAGCCACAGAGGCGGGAGTTTCGCTGTTCCCGGGGTTGGGTAGGGAATGCTTGGTTGGGGGGTGAGAGAGCCCGTAGGTTTGTGCCCGGGCTCTCTCCCATTTGCTACCTGGTGATGCCTGCCAGCTGTTCGCCGCCCGCATGCTGGTGACCGGAGCCGGTCAGTTCCCCTGACTCCAAGCAGGATTCAGGTTCCTGTGATCGCAAGATCGTGGGGGTTCAAGTTCCCCCCTCGCCCACCGTCACTTCGAGGGGGGGCGACCCCCCTTGTATCCCCCCGACAGAGTGCGGTGGTCGCGTGGCGAGCTGGGAGTCGCGACTCGAGAATCCCCTTGTATCCCCCCGACAACCGCGGTGGTCGCCTTGCGGTCCCGCTATCGATTGATCGAACCGGCGCCGATCCTGGGTTGGGCCGACTCCTCCGGCGGAGCCGGATGACGTCGGGGTCTCCGGGTCACGTACCGGGTGGCCAACACGCTGAGAATCCCCGGCACCAGGCCGATCAGGAGGACTTCGTCGAACGACAGACCATCGATGTTCGGCTGCAGATCGACCTCCGTCGCCCATCCAAACCAGACCTCGCTGATGAAGAGCCCGCCGACGAAGTAGGCGGCTCCGGCGATGGCCCAGAGCCATCGCGTGGTCGTCCTCCCCGCCACCAGCTGGGCGATGACGCCAAAGCCGAGCGACATGAGGATGAGGACTCCCAATCCTTGGAGCCCGATATCCCACTGCATGGCTCGCACCTCCTTTCCGCGGAAGGCCCTCCGACCGTCCGCGTCGTCATCGTCCGACCGGTCCCGACCGATCGGTAGAGCCGGATGGCCCCTTTTGACGCGGGCTCTCATCACCCCGGACAGCCCGCCAGGAAGCAGGTCTCGGCTTCCTGGAACCCACCGCGAGGTCTTATGGTTCACCTTCTGTCTCACCTGATCCAACGCAGTGATCCTCGATCCCGCTAGACCGAGAAGACGGGTGGTCGGCCGTCTCCTCTGGCCGGCTGTGGTGACAGCTGCGGCCGTAGTCGCCGTGGTGGTCTCAGGCGCCGGCTCCGACACGCGTGCCGAGCTGGAGTACCTCGACGTCATGCACGAGACGGCCTCCGATCTGGCCATGGGCGGAGAGACCTTGCGTGTCGTCATCTCCCGTCTCTCC
This sequence comes from Acidimicrobiia bacterium, assembly GCA_036374915.1. Classification (GTDB taxonomy): domain Bacteria; phylum Actinomycetota; class Acidimicrobiia; order Spongiisociales; family ZC4RG35; genus JARDZU01. The sequence continues at coordinate 1,370 of DASUSU010000336.1, forward strand.
CGGATCGAGCGGACCGAGCTGGTCACCGCCACCGACGGGATAAGGGAGAACCTCGAGGCCGGGCTGGAACTGGTCGAGGGTGGGGCTCCATCAGAGGCCCTGATCGCGGCCAACGCCCTCTATCGCCAGGCGATCGAGGCCTGGACCGTCGGGGTCAGCGGGTTCACCTCGGGCATCCAGGCGGCGGCAGACGATCCGGCGAGCACGGTTGTGGTGGACAACATCGCCAACGCCCTCGCCGAGCTTCGGGCCGGCGACCGGCTCTACGCCGACCTCGTGCGCGAACTCGGCCGCGAAGAGGTGCCCGAGCCGGTGGGCCCGATGCCGGAACTGGTCATGGTGCCGGCGGAAGGCGAGTTGCTGACCCTGTCGATCGCCTACGTCGAGGCGGCAAGGTCGCCCAACAGCGGGATCGCGCTGCGACCCGGGCTCAGGGTCGCCTCGATCGTCTCCGATCCGCTCTGGAACGTGAATCCGTCGGATCAGGCGGTGGTGCCGGCCACCGATCTGGTCGCCTTCTCGGTGGTGATCACCAACGCAGGCAACGTGGCCAGTGAGCCGGAGCGTCTCGACCTCACCGTGGGCGGCACGTCGGATCCCTTGACATTCAACGAGACGGTGCCTGTGCTCGAGCCGGGGGAGCAGACCGCGATCCAGTTCCTCGAGATCCCGGTCGCGCCCGGTGGGGTTTACGAGGTGGTGGCCAGCCTTCCCGAGCTGACCAACGACACCAGTCTCGAAGACAACATGCTGAGCGTGATGTTCGAGGTGAACGAAGAGGGTTGACCGGTCGGAAGGCCATGGGCGGTCACTCGGTACCATCCAGGCCCCGATGATCGACCCGAGACTGCTCCGAGAAGACCCCGAGGCGATTCGTGACTCGCTTCGGCGTCGCGGCTCCAAGGTCGACCTCGATTCACTGATCGGGCTCGAGTCGAAGCTGCGCGCCGCCCGTCAGGAGGCTGAGCAGCTTCGGGCGGACCAGAAGGATGCGGGGCGGGAGATCGCCGGTCTCGACGGCGAGGCCAAGGAGAAGGCCATTGCCGGTGTCGCCGACCTCGCCGCCAAGGTCAAAGAGGCCGTCGCCACCGTCGACCGGTTGGAGGCGGAGTTCGACATCGCCCTTCTCGAGGTGCCCAATCTGGTCGCCGCCGACGCTGCAGACGGGTTCACCGAGGAGGACAACCTCGAGGTGAAACGGGTCGGCGACCCGCTGACCGAAGGCACCGATCACGCCACCCTCGGCGAGCAGCTCGGGATCATCGACACCGCCCGTGGCGCCAAGGTCTCGGGGAGTCGGTTTGGCTATCTGAAGGGCAAAGGGGCGATGCTCGAGTTCTCCCTGGTCCGCTGGGCCATGGACCATCTGGTCGCCGAAGGCTTCACCCCGATGGTGCCTCCGGTGCTGGTCCGCGAGGAAGCCCTGACCGGCACCGGGTTCTTCCCCGAAGCGAGAGAGCAGGTCTACGAGATCCCCCGCGACGAGCTGTTCCTGGTGGGCACGGCCGAAGTGCCGCTCGCCGCATACCACGGCGACGAGATTCTCTCCCCGGACGAGATGCCCTTGCGCTACGCCGGTTTCTCCACCTGTTTTCGCCGGGAGGCCGGCACCTACGGGAAGGACACGGCCGGGATCTTCCGGGTTCATCAGTTCGACAAGGTGGAGATGTTCGTATTCATCTCCCCGGAGGATTCGGCGGCGGAGCACGATCGTCTGCTCGCCGTTGAGGAGAAGCTGGTCGGGGAGCTCGAGGTCCCCTACCGGGTGGTGAACGTGGCCGCGGGCGACCTGGGGGCGTCGGCGGCGAAGAAGTACGACATCGAGGCCTGGTTTCCCGGCGAGCAGAGCTATCGGGAGATCACTTCCTGTTCCAACACCACCGACTTCCAGGCTCGCCGGCTCAAGGTGAGGATGAAGACCGAGCGGGGCAACGAGGTGGTCCACACCCTGAACGGGACAGCCTGCGCAGTGGGGCGGACCATCCTCGCCCTGATCGAGAACCATCAGCAACCGGACGGGACGGTGGTCATCCCCGAGGCGCTGCGTCGCTACACCGGGTTCGATGTCATCGAACCGTGAGTGACGTATCCGATCCGATCTTCGCCCGGATCGCAGCCCGCTACGACCTGATCAACAGGGTCCTCTCGCTGGGCCGGGAGAAGAGATGGCGAGCCCGCGGCATCGCCATGCTCGAGCCCGGATCCGTGCTCGACCTGGGCTGTGGCACCGGGACGACCGACTTCGGGGACAGGGCCGTGGTCGGTCTCGATCCCGTGATCGAGATGCTGGCTCTGAGCCCGGTGCGGGACCGGGTGGTGGCGGTGGGGGAGTCGCTCCCGTTTCGCGACTCCTGTCTCGACGGCGTGTTCAGCGGGTTCGTCTTCCGCAACCTTGACTCTGTGGACGCGACCCTGGCCGAGATCCATCGGGTGCTTCGACCCGGCTCGTCAGCGGTGGTGGTCGACCTGAGCCGACCCCGCAACCGTGTCCTCCGCCCACTCCACCGGCTCGGGACCGCCATCGTGCTCCCCCTGGTCGGCCTGGTCTTCGCCGGCGCCCCCCGCGAGTACTGGTACCTGCACCGCTCCCTCGACTCCCTCCCCCCGCCCGAAGCCATGTTCCAGGGTCACGACCTCGTCGTCGACCAGATCTGGCGGATGGGCCTGTTCGGCTTCGTCTACGGGGCAAGGTTGCGAAAACCGCGTTCCTAATGCAGGGCGTCACGGATATGTGACGTGCTGCATTCGGTTGGCGACCTCCAACACGAATCGACCGTCGTCGGCATAGTGACGTCGTAGACCAGGAGACATCGTGACCGTTGCAGCATTCCGGTTCGGCATGGAGGGCGTCGAACGCGTCGGCTGGAAGAGACCCCGCCCCTCCCGCTGGATCGTCATCATCGGTCTCGCCCTGATTGGCACATACGCCGCTTCGACCCTGCTCGACCTCGCCCTCCCCCCTCCAACGGGCGACCACGCCGTGGGCCGGGCGAGCTGGGTGTGGGTGGATGATTCGAGGCCCGAACGCCACACTCCCGAGACCGGTGATGTGAGGTCTGTGCCGGTCCGGGCTTGGTATCCCGCCCGAGCGGGGACCGGTCAACCGGCCGGCTATGTCGAGGACCTCGACGTCATCGAATCCGGCCTGAAAGCGAGTGGGGAGCTGAGCTGGCTGGAGACCCTCGGTCTGAGGATGGTCCGACACCAGTCGCTGCAGGGAGCCGAGGTGGCGGCGAGCGACGGCGGCTTTCCCGTGCTCATCCTTTCACCCGGCAACGCCACCAACGTCGGCTTCTACAGCGCCCTTGCCGAGGACCTGGCGTCGAAGGGATACGTGGTCATCGGCATCGATCATGCCTTCCAGGTGGCTGCCGTCCGTATCGAAGACGGGTCGGTGGCGGTGTACGACCAGTCGATGGACGCAGGGCTCGAGTCGATCGGCCCGAAGATCGAGGAGCGGGTTGCCGACATGGGGTTCGTGCTGGAGCGAATCCGCGAAGGCACCGGTGACATCGAGTTCCTCGCACCCAGCCTCGACCTGGACCGGATCGGGGTGCTCGGTCACTCCAACGGCGGCATATCGGCCGTCGAGATTTGTCGAGCCGACATCGGGATCGCCGCCTGTCTCAACATCGACGGGCAGTCGGCCGGCGGTCCCTTCGGGTATGAGCGGGACGCCTCCGCCCCCGAACAGCCGTTCATGTACCTCACCAAGGAGACGTCGATCCATGAAGCGCTCGACCGCCGATTCGAGGCCGCGGGGGCGGGGGCAGTGAGGGCAGTGGTGCCGGTAGCCGAACATGGCGACTTCACCGACGGCGGCATGCTGGAGCCGGACGTGAACCCATTCTCCAATACCGCCCGGTCGGTCATGGTCACCACCCGTGCATTGGTGAGCGCCTTCTTCGACCAGTGGCTGAACGAGCCGCGCTCCCGCCCCTTCTCCGGTCTCGACGTGCCGAGCGACGTCTACATCAACGTCTACCCGCTCGGCGACAACCGTCCGATCCCGGTGGAGGCGTCTCGATTCTTTATGCAGCCCGTCACGAATACGTGACGCCCTGCATTAGGAAGGGGGTTGATCGTGCCCCCGCCGTCGAAGCTGCGTGGGCGTCGTCGACGATGGGCGTCGGCTCGGGTCAGGTTGCCCTGCGGCACCCGGAGCGGTCCACTTAGGGCTGCTTCCTTCCGGACCTGACCCGATTCGTGGTGCTCCGCCGCGCAGGACCCAACCGTCAACGTCTCGTTTCCACCGTCCGGGCGTGAGCCCCGACGTCACGTCGCCCCTCGGGCGGGGAACTCAGCCCCGCATGGAGAGGATTTCGGGTTCAGGGCACCCCTAGCGCCCCGCCTATCACGATCGGGCCGAAGCGTAACCAGGCCGGCGACCTAGGGGCTCCGGGCATAAACCCACGCCCTGTTACCTTGCATCGGCTGATGTCCACAGCCCGTTTCGGACCCAACTTTCCCAAGGTGTTCGCCGCCGCCCTCCTCCAGGAGGTGTCGTTCGTGCTCATGGTCCACTTTCCCGGCTACCTGGAGGGCCTTGGCATCACCGAATCGTTGATCGGGGTCCTTTACGCCTCGGCCGCAGTGGTCGCTCTTGCCTTCCGGCCCGCCCTGGGCAGGATCCTCGACCTCACCCATCGCCGCACCGTCCTGCTCGCGACCGGTCTGATCAATGCCACCGTGGTCCTCGCCCTGGCTACGACCGTGGCCTGGGGGCCACTGCTCTGGGGACTGTTCCTGATACAGAGGGTGATGCAGATCGCCCTGTTCACCACCATGCTCACCTATGGGGCGGATTCGCTCCCCATCGAGCACCGGACTCAGGGACTTGCCCTCTTTGGGCTGTCCGGTCTGTTTCCGATCGCGTTGGGCGGCGTCGCCGGGGACCTGGTCATCGACAGCTTCGGGTTCGGCGCCCTGTTCGTGCTGGCCTCGGCAGCCAGCGTGAGCGCCTGGCTCCTGGTGTGGCGTCTCCCGCTTCTCCCCATCCTCGGTCGCCAGCCCCGGCGCGGCTTCTGGGCCGCGCTGGCCCAGCGCAACCTCCTCCCGCTGTGGTGGATCACCCTCTTTTTCAGTATCGGGCTCGAGACCCTCTTCACCTTCACCCGCACCTACGTTGCCGACCGCGGGGTCGGGTCGACCGGGCTCTTCTTCGGTGTGTACGGGTTGGCCGCAGCCGCGATGCGGATCCTCGGCGGCCGGTACTACGACCGGATTCCGCAGCGACCGCTGGTCGTCGGCGCCCTGATTGCCTACGGCCTCGGCCTCGCCCTGCTCGCGGTGGCAGGCTCGGTGCCGGTGCTGGTGGGGGCGGCCGTGGCCGGCGGTGCCGCTCACGGCGTGGTCTTTCCCATCCTCGCCAGCCAGGTGGTCAACCGGGCCCGGACCGCCGAACGAGGATCGGCGATGTCGATCTTCACTTCGATCTTCGACATAGCTCTGCTCATGGCGGCCCCGGTGGTCGGCATGCTCATCGACGGGTTCAGCTACCGGCTGGCCTTCGCGGTGGTGTCGCTGGCCCTGGGTGGCGGCGCTTTGGTCTATGCCCTCTGGGATCGGCGTCTGGTCGCGGCGGAAGTGACGGCGGCCGCCTGAGTCAGCGACGGTCTCCGAAAAAGCGGGCCAACAGCTCGGACGCCTCGTCACCGAGCACCCCGTCGATCAGATCGACCCGGTGGTTCAGTCTTCGGTCCTGGGGGATGTTGTAGAGCGACCAGGCCGCCCCAGCCTTGAGGTCGGCGGCCCCGTAGACGATGCGGTCGAGCCGGGCCAGCACCGCCGCCCCGGCGCACATGGGGCAGGGCTCGAGGGTCACCACCAGGGTGTGACCGGTCAGACGCCAGTTCCCGATCTCCCGGGCCCGAGCCGAGATCACCAGCATCTCGGCATGTGCGGTCGGGTCGGTGAGCTCCTCGCGCCGATTTCGGTCCGCTGCGACCACTTCTCCGGAGGCGTCGAGGAGGACCGCACCCACCGGAACATCGCCCGAGGCGGCCGCCTCGGCTGCAGCCTTCAGTGCCTGGCGCATCGGGTCGATGTACCGGTCGGGCGAAGTGGGCTCCTTCATGGGGTCGATTATCCTTCATCTGCCTGCCGGTCCCGGCAGGGTCTCCGGAGGGATCGCATAGTCCGGTCTAGTGCGCGGCACTGGAAATGCCGTTGGGGGTTTACGCCCCCTCGAGGGTTCAAATCCCTCTCCCTCCGCCGGCGGCACGAAGGTGCCGCACCGGAGGGGTCGCATAGTCCGGTCTAGTGCGCGGCACTCGAAATGCCGTAGGGGGCTGACGCCTCCTCGAGGGTTCGAATCCCTCCCCCTCCGCCGGCGTCACCTGAGGGTGCCGCCCGTCGAGTCGTGTTGTCATAGGCTTGGGAAGAACGGGCTGCACCGACGGCGCTGCCTGGAGGGGTGTCCGAGTGGTCTAAGGAGACGGTCTTGAAAACCGTTGGACCCGATCCGGGTCTCGTGGGTTCGAATCCCACCCCCTCCGCGTCTCTCGTCCCCCATCCTCAATCGGAGGCCCGCGCCCTGCGTTGGTAGACTTTCACAGATCCCGAGCAGGGTGACGGCCCGATGACGCAACAGGAGATTCTCGAGGAGATCGGTGGGATCCTCGATCGGCTGAACACACTGCCCCGGGATGACTTCGTCCGTCGAGCCGCCCTTCGCCAACGTCACGATGAGCTGCGAGCCCTGCTCGATGCTCGGCAATCAGAAGGTGCGAAGGAGATCAAAGCCCGGTGGGATGAGCGGGCTGCGGGTAAACCGAAGGACAATCCTCGGCCCGTGGTCGTCTCGCCGATCGAGAGCGGCAGCGCAGGGATTGGGTAGGGAAACGCGCTCGGGCGACCGCCCCCTCGTCCAACGGGCAAGCCTGGTTACCGGGCTGCTCGGAGCGTCTTTGGTGCTTTCAGGCTGGTGGTCTACAGCGCACGGAGCGGGGGAGGCTTCCACCTCCCACGGCGTGTCCATCGAAGTCACATTCGAGGATCTCGACCTGGTGGCGAACTCCCCGGCACCGATCAGGGTGGGGGTCGATCAGGCAGCAACCGTCACTGTCTCGGTGCTCGAGTCCGATCCTTCGAACTCTCCCGCGGTGATCGACGACCCGTCGACTCTGTTCGAGATCGAGCACCCGTCCGGCTCACGCACCCGCTTCGCCGATCTGGAACAGGTCAGCAACGGCGAATACCGAACCGACTTGATCCTCTCGGAGGCCGGGACTTGGCGGTTTGTCGCCCTTCCTGACCTGGAGGATCGCAGCCTGCTTCCTCCAGGAAGCACCGACGTGGTCGTCGTGATCGTCGACGCCCCTCTTGTTCAGGATTCGTGGGCCGCCGGCAACTTCCGTCTCCTCATCGTCGGCGGCGTGCTCTTGGCCGTGGCGGCGCTGGTGCTCTACGTCACCCGTCACAAGCTGCCTTGGAACCACACCCCCCGGACGCCCTCCTTCCCCCACGACACCGAGTGAACCGCCCATAGCCCCACCCACCGGCCGCCTCAGTGGCCGGGCGGAGCCTTGATAGCCTGCCCCGGCGGTCGTGCGGGAGGTAACCGAGCCTGGGGCTGCCTGCCGGACCGCCGATGGCGAGCGCGCACGATTGGACAGAACACACGATGATCGACAGGGACACTGCCCGGGCTCTGGCTGCGGTGCTCGCGGGAGGCCTGGTCGGCTCGGCGCTCCGCGCCGGGATCGGGATGTGGGTGCCGGGGGAGCGAGGGGCGTTCCCCACCGCCGTCCTGGTGGTCAACATCGCCGGCTCTTTCCTGCTCGGCCTCTATCTGGCACGGCGGGAACGCTCGATCGGCCCACCATGGTCGCTGCAGTTCTGGGCGTTCGGCCTCCTCGGGTCGTTCACCACCTTCTCTGCTTTCAGCCTCGATGTCTTCTACCTCCTCGAGGAAGGTCGTCCCTTGATCGCAACCGGATATGTGACGGCCTCAGTGGTCGGCGGCCTGGCCGCCGCCCTGATCGGGCAGCGAGCCGGGCGTCTCGGATGACGCTTCTGCTGGCGTCGCTGGCAGGGGCCGTTGGCGCTGTGTGCCGGTACGCGGTGTCCGGCTGGGCACAACGGGCCAGTCGCTCCGACTTTCCGGTCGGAACCCTGGCCGTGAATCTGGTCGGCTCTTTCCTCGTCGGCGTGACCGTCGGCATCGATCAGCTGGGAAGCGAGACCAGCCTGCTCGCCCTGGGATTCCTGGGAGGGTTCACCACCTTCTCCACCTGGATGGTCGAGACCCTCCGCCTCGGCTTCCCCCGCTCGTTCCGCGCCACCTTGAGCATCCTCGTCTCCCTGATCGCCGGCGTCGCTCTTGCCGCCGCCGGCTATAGCCTGACCAACTGAATCGAGGTGTTCGATGGAGAACCAAGACGCCCGGCTCCTCCGGATCTTCATCGGGGAGTCGGACACCCATGAAGGGCGCCCCGTCTATCAGGCGATCGTCGAGACCCTGCGCCGGGAGGGCCTGGCCGGGGCGACGGTCCTGCGCGGCATCGAAGGCTTCGGGAAGTCGAGCCGGCTCCACACCGCTCACATCCTTCGCCTCTCCGAGGACCTGCCGATCGTCATCGAGTGTGTCGACACCGCGGACAAGATCGAAGCCATCCTCCCCACCCTCGATGCGATGATCGGCGACGGGCTGGTGACCCTGGAACGAGTCGACGTCAGGGTCTATCGAGCCAACCCTTAGCCCGACCACGCGGGGCACAGTCGCCATCCGGTGACGGGGGATCACCCGGTTGGCTGGGCCGCCGTTTCCTCCCCGACGCGAGCGATCATCTCTCCGGTCAGCTCGCAGGCGGCGGCGAGGGTGTTGGTGATGGTCCCGTACTTGCGGATGTTCTTGTGGAGCAGATCGACCCTCGACTGTGGCTCGTTGGTGACGATCTCGATCCGGTAGTGCATTCGGGTCATGAGCGGCGGCGACTCCTGGCGCTCGGCCTCGACCTCTATGGCCGCCGTCTCGTATTCGAAGGGGAGAAGCTCGGAGTAGCGCTCGATGTTCTTGAGGAGGCAGGCCGCCAGCGAGGCACAGAGAAGCTCCGCCGGCCCCGGGCGAAAGCCGTCGGACACCGACCCGGTATCGGCCTTGACGTCGGTGGCTGCGCACCGGATGCGACTGTGTCCGCCGGGGCGGCCCACGCCGTGCACCAGGTATGTGCTCATCATCTCAGTGTCCCGGGACAGGCCGGGGCAGGGGTAGGGCACAAAGGCATCTGGGCTCGGGTCGCCGGACTCGGACGATGATCGTCTAGAGACTCACCGGCCGCGACAGGCAGTACCCCTGGGCCCACTCCACGCCGACCTCGTCGAGGATCACCAGGTCGGACAATCGCTCCACTCGCTCGGCGATGAGCCTGATCCCTGCCTCCTGGCACCAGGCAGAGCCCTCGGCGAGATTGAAACGCGCCATGGCGCTGTCGGCGAGCCCGGCCAGCACGTCCACCTTGATGCAGTCGGGTCGAAGCTGCAGCAGGCCGGGGCGCAACACATGGAGGTCCTCCAGCGGCACGTCGTCGACCGCGATCCCGGCTCCACCGTCTCGAAGCAGATGGAACAGCTCTTCGCCACGAGGATCGCGCATCGCCGAGTAGGGAACGTCGACCATGAGCCGGTCGTGAAGACCGTCTGGGACCAAGCCGACCAAGTCGGAGACCGTGTCGAGCGAGGCGTTGACACAGAGGAACGCCTCTTTGGAGACCCGCTGCAGAGCGGCGATGGCAGCCCGGATCGCGGCCAACTCCAACTGACGCGAGACACCGAGGTCGTGGGCGATCCGGAACCAGAGACCGACCGGTATCCGGGGTGCGACCGGGAATCGTGAGAGGGCCTCGAAGCCCCGGGCGACCGGGACGTCGCTGACCAGCCGATAGATGGGCTGGAACAGAATCAGTATGTCGCTCTCGTCGATGACTCGGGGCAGCTCTCGCTCGACGGTTCGCTCCCATTCCCAGAACCGGGCGAGGGCCATGAGGTCGATTTGCGAGGCTCTGACGTGGTGCGGGGAGACCGTGGCCGTGCTCACGTCACGGTCATCGACATTGGCCCCGAGAAACTTGAATCGACCGGAGCCTCGCCCGGCATCATTGCATCGAATAGGAAGCAGCCAGAGGTCGAAAGACCCATCCAGAGCGGGGGCATAGCGGCCGATGTTTCCTTGTGTCCATGTTTCAAGCGAATACCGACCGCCGTCAGCATCAACGCGACCTTGCAGACGAGCTGGAGCGGGAGAAGGACCTGCGTCGCAAGAAGGACGCATTCCTCGACGCCGCTTCCCATCACATCAACAACCCTCTGGCCGCCGTCGTCGGATTCTCCGAGCTGCTCCGTGACCGGACTCGTGACTTCAGCGCCGGAGTCAGAAACGAGATCATCGAGCTTCTCGCCATCCAGGCGCTGGAGACCTCCCATGTCGTCGACGATCTGCTGATCGCGGCCCGATTCGACCTCGACGGGATGGAGTTCGACTCCGCCGCCGTCGACCTTCGCGCCGTGGTGGAGACCGCCACCCACGATTGGGCGAGTAACCAGCGCTCTCGACTGGTTGTCTCCGGCAACGCCATTGCCCGCGCCGACAGTCACTGGGTCACCCAGATCGTGCGCAATCTGCTCAGGAATGCCGCCGCCTTCGGCAAAGGCAACATCTGGGTTCGGATCGGGGAGGGTTTCAACAAGGTCGTGGTCGAAGTGGTGGACGACGGCGAAGGTGTCGCTCCCGAGGATGTGGAGGCGATCTTCGAGCCTTACCACTCGAGCCGTCAGACGGACCGACTGACCCCCTCGCTGGGTCTGGGCCTATCCGTGGCGAGACGGCTCGCCCGGGCCATGGGCGGCGACGTTCGATACACGCGTGCAGACAGCGAAACCGTCTTCGAGCTCTCCCTTCCCCGGCTCAGTCTCGAGGACGACAGTTTCGACGAGGTGCCGGATGTGATCATCGATCCTCTGGCCGGGAGACCGAGCAAGGAGGCCATCGTCGAGGTCCTGGCCAACAAAGGCCCCGAGATGGTGTATCAGCAGCTGGTCGACATGCGCGCTCATCGTCGCGGCGAGAACCGGATCGTCGGCTACGAGGCACTAGCCCGGTTCCCCTTCGCCGCACCTCCAGAGTGGTTCGAGGTGGCCGGATCTGCCGGTCTCCGCCTCGACCTCGAGCTGGCTGCGATGCGGAATGCGATCTCGGGGTTCTCCGCCAACAACCATGATGGCTTTCTCGCCCTCAACCTCTCCGACGCCAGCCTGACCTCTTCCAAGCTGCCCGACGTCCTGGCCGATCTCGACCCGGGACGGATCGTGCTGGAGCTCTCCGAGGTGGCGGTGATCAAGAGCTACGAGGTGACCAAACGTTTCGTCGACTCCCTCCGTGACCGGGGGATACGGCTTGCCGTCGACGATGTCGGGGCCGGGGAGATCGACCTGTGGCACATCCTTCGCCTCGAGCCTGCCGTGATCAAGGTCGACATGTCCCTGGTTCGGGACATCGAGACGACGCCGCGCAATCGAGCCCTGATCCGAGGGATCTCGGCGATGGCGCAGGACCTGGGGATCATGGTGGTGGCCGAGGGGATCGAGGCCCCCGAGGAGGAGGACATGCTCCTCGAGCTCGGCGTCCAGTACGGCCAGGGCTATCTGTTCGGAAAGCCGCGCCCGCTCGAGTGGAAGACCAAGGTCCTCTCCGACTGAGCCAAGCCGAGACGGCACCGGGAATATCGCAGTTACCCACCTCCGTATAACGTATGACGAGGTGCCGTCCCCGGCACCCCGGAGAGGTGGCCGAGTGGTCGAAGGCGCTCGCCTGCTAAGCGAGTAGGGGGTGTAAAACCTCCTCGAGGGTTCAAATCCCTCCCTCTCCGCCAGACTTCGAGTCGATCCAACTCTCGACCACGTCGGCCAGAAGCGGCAGGGTCATCGCCCCGCTGGTGAGCAGGGTGTCGTGAAACCCCTTGATGTCGAAGGCGCTCCCCAGCCGGTTCTCGGCCTCGGCGCGCAGCCGCATGATCTCGAGCTGGCCCATCTTGTAGGACAGGGCCTGGCCCGGCATGCCGATGTAGCGGTCGACCTCCTGCTCGATGGTGAGGCGCCCGATCGGGGTCCATTCCAACAGCCAGTCGATCGCCTTTTCCCGCGACCAGCCCAGTGCGTGCATCCCGGTGTCGACCACCAGACGGCCCGCGCGCCATGCATCGGCGGTGAGCATCCCGAGCCGGTCGACCTCACCCGAGTAGAGCCCCATCTCGTCGGCGAGACGCTCCGCATAGAGGCCCCAGCCCTCGGTGTGGGCGTAGACCTGGGTGTAGCGGCGGAACATGGGGATGCCCTCGAGCTCGCTGGCCAGGGAGCGGTCGAAGTGGTGCCCCGGGATCGCCTCGTGGAAGTGGGTCGACTCGTATTCGAACCGGTCGCGCTCCTCGGGCTTGTAGGTGTTGAGGAAGTAGGTGCCTTCGCGGGAGCGGTCGGGTGGGGGCTGCATGTAGTAGGCCGGCGGCATCGCCGGGGCCATCGACGCCGGGACCGGGACCACCTGGCACGGGGTCTCGGGTCGGGCGCCGAACCAGTCGTCCACCGCGTCCCAGGCGCGAGCGATGGTGGCCCGGGCGTGGCCCAGCATCTCCTCCTCGGAGGTGAAGCGGAATGCGGGGTCGGCGTGGAGCCGCTCGAATATGGCCCCCATCGTGTCGAGACCCAAGGCGCGGCGCCCGATGCTGGTCCACTCCTCGGGGAGGACTTGGGTAGCCCAATCCAGCCCGACCTGGTGTATCTCCACCGGGGTTCTGGCGAGTTGGACGTATTTGTGGATCAAGTGCTGGTAGATGTCTTCCCCGTTGCTCATCCAGAGCAGGCCCGACTTCTCCTCCGGTCGTGCCAGCGGGGCGACATGGTCGACCAGTCCGTCCCGGTAGGTGGCGATCGCCGGTTTGATCACGTCTCTCACCAGCTGCTCGGCCCGCTCTCGCCAACTGTCCTGGTCGCCGTCCTCGGGGAGCTGGAGCTTTAGAAAGGGGTCGGTGTCGAGTGTCGAGTCGAGATAGCCGTCCAGTTGCCCGATCACGCGGTCCAGGGCGGCTCGGGGCGGGGTCATCCCCTGCAGGCAGTTCGACCGGATCAGGGCCAGGGCGCTGGCCAGATAGAAGCCCACCTTGGAGTAGCGGCTGAGCAGCGCCTCGGCCTGCTCGGAGTCGGCGACGGTGTTCTGCTGCGTGTCGGAGAGAAGCCTGGTGTGCGCCCCGAGATAGGGATCGACGGCGGCAACCATGAATCGGTCGTCTATCTCCTCGGCCCATACCCCGGACTCATGGATGAGCAGATCCCGGGTGATGCGGTCCTGGAGGTCGAGCCCGTCGGGGTCGATCTCCTCGGCGGCCGTGCCGATGTCGGCGAAGACGCCGGAGAGCCGTCCCATCCACTCCTCGTTGTACATCGGCAACTGGTCGTCGAATCGGTGCTCGCCTCGCACCGTGGCGATGGTGGGCTTGTACTCGGAGAAGGCCAGCCAGAAGCGGTCGGCCAGGTCGGAGAGAGGTTGTGGGGCGGGTTGGTCGG
>DASUSU010000337.1:0-4942 GCA_036374915.1 Acidimicrobiia bacterium
GTCGCCGGCGTCGTGGCCATCCAATGGTTCGCCTCAGCCGAGTCGTTGGGATGGGCCATGGTCTTCGGCGGATTCTCGGTCCTGGGGCTGGGTTGGTGGCGTCACGACGAGGGAGATCGCCAGGCACGGGCCGCCCCGGCCTCCGCCTTCCTCGGCGGCTATGTGGGCGGAACCGCTTCGTCGCAGGTCCTGCTCGGCGCAGCACCGATCGCGGTTGCTCTACTCGGAGGCTCGGATGCGCTTCAGTCGGTGGTGTTCGCCACCTTCACCCTCTACCGCGCCCCGCTGACCCTCATCTTCTCCCTCCAGGGCCGAATCCTCCCCTATCTGGTCGGGATCGCCGGCTCAGGAGACAGGCAGAAGCTGGCTCGCTACGCCAGAGCCGTGGTGATCGTCGGTGCCGCCCTTGCGGGCCTCGGCGGACTGGTCGGCTGGCTGGTGGGCCCTGATGTGGTCAGCCTCCTGTTCAAACCCGAGTTTGCCCCTTCCCCCACCGTCGCGGCCCTGGCCGCCGCCGGTGTGATGGCCGCCGCCAGCGCGCAGATCGCCGGGCAGGTCCTCGTCGCCGAGGCGAGGACCTCACGGATGGCCCTTGCCTGGCTCGGCGGGCTGCTGGTCGCAGTGGTCGCCCTGCTCACTCTGGGCGGGACGCCCGACTTCCGGGTCGCTCTCGCCTTTGTCATCGGTCAGGGTGTCGCCCTGGTCCTGATGGCGGTCCTGGCCATTCGCAGCTGACCACACCCACCTGGAGTGCTCCGCGCCCAGACTGGGGGGGAACCGCCAGCGCAACTCGACGGGCACCGGCGGGATACGGTCGAAGACGACCAGTCCGGAGGATTCCGCCTCGACCAGGCCGACTCGGAGCAGGGCGGGGAGGGCTCTGGGCAGCCGAACCCCCTCCCCCTTCTCGGCCGCCCTGACCAGGCGAAGCAGCTCGGCCACGGCGCTCGAGCCGATTGCGGCCACCCAGAATCTCCTCACATAAGGGTCGGAAGGGGCGAAGCCTCCACGGCGAGGCTCCAGCCGGACCGGGATCACCGGCCGGACCCTCGCCGTCGGGCGGACCGAGGCGCCCGGAGGCCCCACGGCGTGCAGATGCGGAGGACGAGCAGTCTGACCACCACCGGGCACCTCGGACCTCATACGTCGTGATCTACAACACAACGTAAACCATCGTCAAGTCAGCTGAGGCCAGGGCGCGAAACTTTCCGCTGTTGGAGTTTGGGATTTCACAGGAACCGAACCGGCCCATGTAGCGTCATATCCCAAAACCGGACAGGTCTCTCGAGAACGAGGAGGACGCCGTGCGAAAGCCAAAGGTCGCGCTATTGGCACTGGCATTGCTGGCCGCCGCGTGCGGCGGCGGGGGTGGGGGAGCCGAGCCCGAGGCGAGCGAAGACTCGACTCCGGGGGAGGAGACCCTTGCCGACTTCTTCGGATATGCCAACCAGGACCCGGAGGCTGCCGAAGCCGAGTATCGCGAGCAGGAGAGCCGGATCCAGGAGTCGATCCGCCAGTGCATGGCCGAGGCAGGCTTCGAGTACCAGCCGGTGCTGCCGCCGGAAGGCTCCTATGGATTCGTCGACGAGGAGTTCGACGAGGGGGAGTGGGTACGCACCCAGGGCTTCGGGATCACCACCTGGTATGGCAACGAGGAGGCGACAGCCGAGCCCGAACGCGTCGAGGAGTGGGTCGACCCCAACCAGGAGATGCTGGAGGCGATGTCGGAGTCGGAGAGCCAGGCCTGGAACGAGGCGCTGTACGGCACCGAGGAAGAGCAGATGGAGGACATGGTCACCGAGGTCGACCCCGAGACCGGCGAGGAGTATCAGGTCTCCTACGGCTTCGGCGCCGGGTGCTCCGGGAAGGCATACGAGGCCGAATACGGCGAGCAGGCGGCCACCGAGGATCTCTGGATGGAGCTGAACCCGGAGATGGAGGCGATGTACGAGCGGGTGCAGGCGGATCCCCGCATCGTCGAGCTCGACGCGGAGTGGTCGGCCTGCATGGCAGAAGCCGGGTACGAGTACGAGTCGATGACCCAGATGCAGGAGAGCATCTACCAGGACTTCCAAGCCAGGTTCGACGAGATCGTCGGGCCCAACGGGGGCTTTGCCGATCCGTTCGAGGGTTGGACCCAGGAGGAGATCGACGCCTTCTTCGAGGAGAAGTCCCAGGAGGAGATCGACGCCTTCTTCGCCGAGGCAGAAGAGTCGTCCAGGGCCAATGTCGACATGGAGGCGCTGGCCGCCCTCCAGCAGGAGGAGATCGACTTGGCCGTGGCCGACTTCGAATGCCGGGGCGACTACTACGAGGTGTACCAGGAGGTCTCCGAGGAGTACGAGGCCGAGTTCGTCGAGGAGAACCGAGAGATACTCGAGCAGATCCGCGAAGCCCAGGGTGGTTGAGAAGTCGGGGCCGACGAATGAGGGAGCGGGGGCTTAGGTGAGACGAAATGTCCTGCTCGGCGGGGTGATCGCCGCCGTGGTGGTGGCGGCCGGGTTGGGCTGGTTCTTCGGTTCCAGGATTCAGTCCCCGGCCGAAGCCGCCGCCGATGCCGAACCGCCCGAGGCGTCCAACATCACCGTGCAGGTGGTGAGTGAAGTGCTCTCCGCCGACGTGATCACGCGAGGCGACATCGTCTACGACGAACCGCTCTCGGTCTCACTCTCCGGGTCGTTCGCCGAGACGCCGGAGAAGCTGGTGGTGACCCGGGCGGTCGAGGTCGATGCCGAGCTGGCCGAGGGCGACGTGGCGGTGGAGGTGGTGGGCAGACCAGTGTTCTTCCTCGTCGGGGAGATCCCGATGTATCGCGATCTGCGGCCAGGCGCCACCGGTGACGACGTGCTCCAGGTGGAAGAGGCCCTGGCCCGGATGGGCTTTCTCACCACCACTCCCGACAACACCTGGAACCAGGACACGGGGGCGGCGGTGGCTGCCTGGTACCAGGATGCCGGTTATCGGCCCAACGGGCTCTCCGAAGAGGACGAGGTCGCCCTGCGTGCAGCGCGGGACCGGGTGACCGCGGCCCAGGGAGCGCTGGCAGACTCCGAACAGGCGCTCCGCGACGCCAATGCCGGTGCAGGACAGGCTGCCGTCGTCGCGGCCAGGGCGGAGATCGATGCGGCCGAGGATGCCCTTGCCTTGGCCCAGCTCGACGCAGCTCGGGCAAATGAGGTGGCCGCGGATGCGGTGACCGATGCCGAAGCCGACCTGGCCGCAGCGGAGCAGGACCAGGCCAACGGCGTGCCCGGGGCAGAGGAGGCGGTGACCGCCGCCAGGGCCGCCCTGGAGCAGGCCCAATTCGAGGTCGGGCGAGTCGCCACGGAGCAGGAGGGTCTGGTCGCGGCCGCTCAGAGCCGGGTTGCGGTAGCCAATGCGGCCCTGGCCGATCTGCAACGTGGCGTCGACACTTCGGGCATTCGCCGCCAGATCGAAGCCGCCCAGGAGGAGCTCTCCCTGGCCCGGGAGGAGTTGGCCGAGCTCGAGGCCGAGCTGGGCACCTGGCTCCCGGCGGGCGAGGTCGTGTTCCTGAAGAGCATGCCGGTGCGGGTTGATCAGGTAGCCGTCTCCCGGGGCTCCGTGATCGATGGCTCGTTCATCACCGTTTCCGGCTCCGAGCTCGCCTTGCGCTCCTCGGTGACCGAGCGGGACGCGCCACGGGTCGAGGTGGGCATGGAGGTCGAGATCGAGAACCCAGAGACCGGCGGAGTCATCCCCGGGGTGATTGCGCTCAAGGCGGATCGGGCCGGCACCGACGGTGTCCAGCCCGATCGGATCTATCTCGAGATCACTCCGGCCGAGCTTCCCCCCGAGATCATCGGCACCAACGTGCGTGTGACCATCCCGGTCAGCTCGACCGGGGGAGAAGTTCTCGCCGTGCCGGCGGCAGCCCTCTCCGCCACCGCCAACGGCTCCACCATCCTCCAGGTGGAAGACGAGGAAGGGACGCTTCGCACCGTCACGGTCCAGCCGGGTCTGGCCGCCGGCGGCCTGGTGGAGGTGACTCCGATCGACGGTCAGCTCGAGGAAGGCGACTGGGTGGTGGTCGGTCGGGAGGGCTCGACCGACTCCTCGGACCGAACCGAAACCACGACGTCGGAGGAGACCGAGGCGACGGAGTCGTCCGAGACGACCGAGGGCGCCGGCGAGGGATGATCACGAACGACCCCGTCGTCGAGTTGAGGGGGGTCAGCCGGACATTCGCGGCAGGGGACGTGTCAGTTCCCGCATTGGTCGATGTCTCGATGAGGGTGAGTCGGGGGGAGTACGTCGCAGTGGTTGGTCCTTCGGGCTCGGGCAAGTCGACCATGCTCAACCTGCTCGGGTTGCTCGACCGTCCCACCGAGGGCGCCTACCTGTTCGAGGGGATCGACACCTCGACGCTGGACGAGGGGCAACGTGCCGGGCTGCGCAGCCGCCGGATCGGGTTCGTGTTCCAGTCCTTTCACCTCCTGGCGCACAGGACGGTGATCGAGAACGTGATGCTCTCCACGATCTACAACGGAATGCCCCGGTCGGATCGGGTGCCGTCTGCCGAGAACTCACTGCTACGGGTCGGCCTGGGGAGCCGGATGGACTTCCTTCCCACCAGGCTCTCCGGTGGGGAGCGTCAGCGCGTCGCCATCGCCCGTGCCCTGGTCACCCGTCCCGCCCTTCTCCTTGCCGACGAGCCCACCGGCAACCTCGACACCGCGACCGGGGGAGCAGTGCTCGGTCTCTTCGACGAGTTCCGCGCTGACGGCCTGACCCTGGTGGTGGTGACCCACGACACCCAGGTCTCGGCTCACGCCGACAGGGCAATCCATCTTCGCGACGGACGAATCGAGTCGATGACGTGACTGATCTCGTCGTCGTCGCAGGTGGGGAGGAGGTAGCCCCGGCGAGAATGTCCCTGCGCGACCTGGCCGCCGAGGCGGTGGCGGGGATCTTCGCCCGGCCC
>DASUSU010000338.1:0-2746 GCA_036374915.1 Acidimicrobiia bacterium
GCAAACCCCTCCCGCCATGAGCTTCCGCTGGTGGCGGATCCCGCTCGCCGCCACCGCCCCGCTCACCCGATTGGTCAGGTCGTGGTCGAAGACCGTGGCGGCGTCCCCGACCCGGATCACCGGACCGCCCCCGATGGGGGCTTCCGGCGAGGAGCGGGACGTCTCGATGGAGAGGATCCTGGCCGCTGAGGGTATGGCCCCGGTCCTGGCCGCAAACAGGGCCCCGACGAATCCCATCTCCTCCGCCCGGGTGAGCAGGACCCCGAAGTGACCCAGGTCCGGAATGTGTCGAGCCCGGTCGAGGGCGGCCAGTGCGGCGGCGCACCCCGCCAGGTCGTCGCAGGCAGGAGCGAGGAGATGCCCTTCGCGTTGGCGGGAGGGGACCTTCCAGCGGGCGATGTCGCCGGCTCGGGGAGAGGTGCCACTGGTCCGTATGACGCCGGAGCGTGACGCAGGCTCGAAGGACGAGACCCGGCCAGCCGTGGCCGGCCCGGTGACGAACTCGACCGGGGCTCCATCGAAGTACTCCGCCCTGACCCCGCCCCTGAACTCGAACGCCGCCTCGGCCCCCGAGACTTCGGTCACCACGAAGGCGGGATGGTCCATGTGGGCCACTGCCAGCACGGGGTCCCGGTCACCGCGCCTTTTCTGCGTGATGAGGAGGTTCCCTCCCCCGTCCTCGCTGAACCGTAGGTCTGCCCGACGCCCCACCCAGGCCCGCGCCCAATCGACCACCGCACCCTCCAACCCCGAGGCGGTGGGGAGACGGGTCAGCTCCCCCAGCCACTTCTCGGTGACGGATCGGGAGGCCATCGGACCATTCTGTGCGGGTTGGCGCGGCTAGACGCGCGGCAAACCCGCACAGAGCGAATGGGTCACAGGTCGAAGGGGGTGTCGGTGAAGAAGTCGGCGGGACGGCGGGTGGGATCGGTCGTTGGTCGCTCCAGGCCGAGCCGCTCCCGCACCGCCTCGTAGCCGCCTGACTCGAGCTCGACGGCGAGCTCGGGCCCGCCCGAGTCGACGATCCGACCGTCGATCATGACGTGGATCCGGTCCGGGGTCATGTACTTGAGGATCCGGTTGTAGTGGGTGATCATGACCACGCCCAGATCGGGAGAGCGCATCGCCTCCACCGCGGCGGCGACCTGTTTCACCGCGTCGATGTCGAGCCCGGAGTCGATCTCGTCGAGGAGTGCGACCCTGGGCTTCAGGACCATCATCTGGAAGATCTCGGAACGCTTCTTCTCGCCGCCGGAGAGGTCGGTGTTGAGCGAGCGGTCGAGGAATCGGGTCATGTCGAAGGCGGCCGCCTCGGTCTCGATCAGGTCCCCGGCCACGTCTTCGGCAATCCCCCACTCCTCTGCCGCCTCGAGCAGGAAGTCGCGCAGGTGGACCCCGGGAACCTCGGTCGGGTACTGGAAACTCTGCAAGAGGCCCCGCCGGGCGCGTTCGTCGACTTCGAGACCGAGCAGGTCCTCTCCCTCGAGCAGCGCCTCCCCCGACACCCGGTACCCGGACTTGCCGGTGAGCACGTGGCAGAGGGTCGACTTGCCCGACCCGTTAGGCCCCATGATGGCGTGGATCTCGCCAAAGGGGACGATCAGGTCGAGCCCCTCGAGGATCTGCTTCTCGTCCACCGCGGCGGTCAGGCCACGCACTTCGAGGGCGATGGTCACGATTCCTCCAGCACCAGGTAGACGACACCGGCTTCGACCGCGACCTGGTATGTCGGTACCGGCTTGGTTGCGGGCAGCGACAGCGCCTCGCCGGTCTCGAGATCGAACTCCGACCCGTGACGGGGGCATTCCACCTCACGACCGGACACGAACCCCTCGGCCAGGGAGGCTTCGGCGTGGGAGCATCGGTCGCCGATCGCATACACCTCGTCGCCGACCCGGAACATGGCAATCCGCTCGTTGCCGACGATGACCCGGACCCCGCGATCGCGGGGCATCGTGGCGACGGCCCCGATCTCGACCCTCACGCCACCCTCCCTTCCTCCTGGGCGGTGACGAACCTGCGGAATACCTCTTCCGACACCGGATCTTCCAGCCCTTCGATCGGGAGGCGATCGATCACCTCCTGGAAGAACCCGCGAATGAGGAGACGCTCCGCCCGTTCCCGGTTGAGCCCTCTGCTCTGCAGGTAGTAGAGATGGTCGCCGCCGAGAGGGCCCACCGAGGACGCGTGCCCGCAGATCACGTCGTTGCACAGGATCTCGAGATTGGGCACCGATTGGGCCTTGGCGTTCTCGGAGAGGACGAGGTTGCGGTTGGTCTCGAACGTGGAAGTTCGTATCGCGTCCTTCTCGATCCGAAGCAGCCCGGTGAACACACTCTGGGCATCGTCCTCGACCGCCCCCTTGAGGAACACGTCCGAGGTCGTGTTCTTGCCGAGGTGGTCGATGACCAGGCGGTAGTCGAGCGTCTGGGCCCCTTCGCCGAAGTAGAGGCCGACGACCTCGGAGGAGGCCCCGTCGCCGTTCAGGCTCACCCCCAGGTCGAGCCGACCCAGCTTCCCGCCCAGCCCGACCTCACCGATCCGGGAGGTTGCGTCACGACCGAGAACGACTCGCTGATGAACCACCGAGGTGGCGGCGTGATCCACACCCTGGACCGACATGAACCTCAGCCGCCCCCCGTCGCCGACCTCCAGATCGATCTTGGGGAGCAGCAGGAGACGGGCGCCATCGGCGGAGCGGTACACGACGAGGATGCTCGCCTCGGCGTTCTCGCCGACCGCTACA
>DASUSU010000339.1:0-25458 GCA_036374915.1 Acidimicrobiia bacterium
AACCCGAAGAAGGTGCCGCCGTCCCTCTCGTCGAAGACGGTGATCTCGGTCACGTCGACCGCGCGATCGATCAGCTCCCGACGGGCCCGCTCCGCGTCCGACACCACCAACTGCAGGCCCCGCATCGAGCCCGGGGCCATCTCACGATGGGCGGGGAGATCCCCGAGAACGATGGAGCAGCCGGAGCCGGGCGGAGTGAGTTGGACCACGTGCATGTGCTCGTTGCTGGTGTCGTGATCGAGACCGAACCCGACCTGGTCCCGATAAAAGGCGACCGAGCGGTCGATATCACTCACCGGGAGCAGCACCACCTCGAGGGTCCAGTCCATCACAGCCCCCTTCAGAGCTCGGCCAAGACCTCGTCGAGACGGTCGTAGCCCTCGCTCATCCCGGACTCCATCCCGCTCGACACCATCCCGTCGCGAGCCTCCAAGGAGGGATAGGTGGAATGGCCGCGGACTCGGCTGCGACCGTCGTCCAGGGCCTCGAAGGTCAGGCTCTCGATGCTGACCACGTCGGGGAACCCCTCGAACTCGAAGGTCTGGATGACGAACTCGTTGTCCCTGACCACATGGAAGACACCGTTGAAGGCGTACTCCTCACCGTTGGCGCGGTGCAGGTACCGGTAACGGCCCCCGGTGCGGAAGTCGTAGGTGTCGATATCCATCTCGTAGGCACGCGGGCCCAGCCATTGCTTGATCAGGTCCGGCTCCTTGTGGGCCCGGAACACCGCTTCGACCGGAGCGTCGAACTCACGCTCCCAGTCGATGTAAGGGACCCCGGCGGGGGCTTCCACCTGGAGTGGGTTGCTCATTTCTCTCACATTCCTTCCTCGGCGCCTTTGGCGCCTTCGATGTCTTGGAGCAGGGCGTCGAGACGCCGGAACTGCTCCTCGTGGATCAGCCGGTACCTGTCGATCCAGGAGGTGAGTGCCTCCAGTTGGACCGGGTTCAGGTGCACCGGGCGTCGCTGCGCCTCACGGGTCCGGGTCACCAGCCCGGCCTGTTCCAGAACCTGGATGTGCTTCGACACCGCCTGCTTGGTGATCTCGAAAGGCTCCGCCAACTCGTTGACGGTGGCCGGTCCCCGGCTGAGCCGGGCGATGATCCGCCGGCGAACCGGATCGGCCAGGGCGGCGAACGCCCGATCGAGTCGGTCATCGGCGGACGGATCCACGATCATTTGTCAACCATTCCCTATATCAACCGGTTGATTGACTTCAACTTATCCGCTGCGACCGGCTCTGTCAAGCGGCTTGGTAGGTTGCCGCGATGACCAACCCATTCGAGCGCAGCTCGGTCGAGGCCGACGGCATCGCCCCGCCCGGCGCCTACTACTCCCACGGAATCGTCGCCGCGGGTCGTCTTCTCTTCGTCGCCGGCCAAGTCGCTGTCGACGAGAACGGTGACCTGGTCGGCGTGGGTGACGCTGCGGCTCAGGCCCGTCAGGTCCTGACCAACCTGCAGCGGGTCATCGAGTCGGCCGGGGGTCGCATCGAGGACGTGGCCCGCACCACGGTGTATCTGACCCGTCTCGAGGATCGCGGTCCGGTAGGCGAGGTGAGAAGGGAGTTCTTCCCGGCCCCTCCCCCGGCCAACACGCTGCTCGTGGTGTCCTCGCTGGCCCGTCCCGAGTATCTGGTCGAGATCGACGCCATCGTCCCAATCCCCTGAACGCCGTGGACCCGGTGTCCGTGCTCGTCGACCGGATCGCCGCCCTCGGCCACCACGACTCCCGGCCGGTACTGGTCGCCATCGACGGTGGAAGCGGGGCGGGGAAGTCGACACTGGCCCGAGAGGTCGGCAGTCGGGTCGGCGGCGCCGTGATCGACGGCGACGACTTCTATGCCGGGGGGACCGCAGCGGAGTGGGACGCGATGAGCGCCGCCGAGAAGGCGGCCCATTGCATCGACTGGAGACGACAGCGCCCGGTGCTCGAGACGCTGGCCCGGCGCCGTCCGGCCTCATGGCACCCCTACGACTGGGAGAGCGACGACGGGCGACTATTGGAGCGACCTACCGTCTGCCAACCCGCTCCGGTGGTCATCCTCGAAGGTGTCTACAGCGCACGCCCCGAGCTGGCAGATCTCTTCGACCTCCGGGTGCTCTGCGACACCCCCGCCGAGACTCGTCGGCAACGGATCGTGGCAAGAGACGGCGGCGCCGATCGCACCGAATGGAACCGGCGATGGGAGGAGGCCGAGCAGTGGTATTTCGGCCGGGTGATGCCCCGCGACAGGTTCGATCTCGTGCTCCCGACGTCTTGAACGACCGGCGCGTCTAGCTGTTGGACCAGGAGACCCAGGACCCGTCGGTGACGTTCACCGGCTCACCGCCACCGAGGGTGTGAACCCAGACCCCGGTGTCGTCGCCGATCGCTCCAGGCAGGGCGAAAGCGGTCGAGTCGGGAGACCAGAGTTGGAGCGACTGACCGTACTGGTCGAAGAACTGGAGCACCTCCTGGGTGAACAGCGGATGAGGGGCGATGCTCGACAACTCGGTGCTGTCCCCGTCGGCCCACACGACGGTGGTCAGCTCCCCGGTCCCCTCGGCACCGAGGCGGAGCACCAGCAGCCTCTCGCCGTCCGGGCTCCAGAAGAGCCCGATCGACACCCCGGCGGCCGCCTCGGCCACCTCGCCGCTCTCCACGTCGAGGACCATCACCCGGTTGGCGGGGAGGGCCGGGATCGGGGAGACGGCAGCGTCGATCCCCGGCGCCTCGCTTTCGACGAAGGACTGGATGGCGACCCGGGTTCCCTGAGGGTTGGCCACGAATGAGACCGGGCCCGGCACCGTGGCCAACACCCGATTCTCCCCGCCGATCGGACGGAGCTCGAGCCCGTCGTCGGCGAGATGGATGATGCCATCGGGGATCCAGTGCGGGGCTTGATAGCCGTCAGCGGTCTCCCCCAGGTCCTCTGTCTCACCGGCTCGGTCGAGAGTGGCGAGAATGGCCAGCTCGACATGGGCCGCCACCTGGGTGCTGTCCGGGCTCCAGGAGAAGAAGAACGGGGCGCCGGAGGCGAGCACCTGACTGGTGGATGCGGCCACGTCGACCATCTCGAAGTCGATGGTGGCGCCTTGGGTCGAGTTGTGAAGCACACCGATCCCCGATCCGTCCGGCGACCAGAAGGTGAAGAACGGAGGAGACGACATCGGGACCCGAACCCGGTCCTCACCTTCGCCGCCACTCATCCCGAGACCGAAACCGGTGCCGGAGATCTCGGCCCAGGCCAACCGGTCCGCCACCGGAGAGAAGGTGGGCTGGCGGTAGACCGTGCCCCCGCCGGCGTCATCGGTGATGGTTGCCGGGTTGGAGCCGTCCGGGTCGAGAGCGACGATGTCGCCTCCCCCGTCGAGCACCACGAGACGACCGGGGAGGTCGGAGATGTCGGTGGGCGGCGGAGCCGTGGTCGCCACCGGCTCGGGCGCGGTGCTGGTGGTGGTTGCAGCGTCGGTGGTGCAGGCGGAGACGGCTAGGAGGAGGACGGCGGCAAGACGGAGCGGACGGCGGGACATCCCGACCGAGCGTACCGACGGGCGCTAGTCGCGGTCAGCGCCGACGACCCGGGCGAAGAGCGACCGATCGACGCTCCCACCAGTCACCACGCACACGCTCACCCCTCTCTCCGCAGGCGGCGTGGCCAGAGCCGCGGCCACCGCCGCCGCCCCGGCCCCCTCCGTCACCAGCTTGTCCTCCAGGGCGAGACGACGCATCGCCGCCATGACCTGCTCCTCGGTCACCAGCACGACATCGTCGACCAGACGACGCAGCATCGGGTACATCTCGTCGGTGATCACCGGTGTCGAGGCGCCTTCGACGATCGTGTCGCGCCATTCGATCCAGGTCGGGCCACCGGCGGCGAAGGCGGCGGCGAGGGCGGCGTTGACCGCGGCCTGCACGGCGAACACGCGCACCGACGGCTTGAGGATCTTCAACACCGAGGCAACTCCGCCGATCAGGGCGCCCCCGCCGACCGGGACGAACACCGAGTCGAGGCCGGGAAGATCGTCGAACACCTCCAGACCGATGGTGCCGTGCCCGGCGATCATCAAAGGCTCGCCCCAGGGATTGAGATAGGCGTAGGGCTCGTCCCGCCACGCCTCCTCGAACATGAATCGCATCAGGTCGGTCATCGAGACATGCGCGAGATCGACTCCGTAGGCGGCGATTGCGGCCCGCTTCGACTCGTGCAGGCTGTCGGGGACATGGGACCGGGTCGGCACACCGAGCCGAAGACCCATGTAGCCCAGGGCCATTGCGGTGTTCCCGGCGCTGGTGGTGGCGATCCCCTCCCGCCTCTCCTCCTCGGTGAGGCTCAGGGCCCAGTTCCCCACCCCGCGAATCTTGAACGAGCCGACCGGTTGGAGCACCTCCGGCTTGAGATGGACGTCGGCGGGAGCGCCGGGTCCGTGCAGTCCGAGCAGCGGAGTGCGCACGGCGAGCCCCCTGATTCGATCCGCTGCTTCCCTGACCTGGTCGAGCCCGGGCGGCTCCACCGGGTCGCCTCCCCATCCGGTGGGTCGGTTCTCAGGTGATAGTTTCGCCACCGAAGAACTCTATTTGCCGGAAGGACAGCGCATGGAGAAGGTCGTCGTCGACGGACTTGCTCGTGTCCCCTCGTTCAGCCACGCCGTGGTGGCCGGGGACCACGTCTATGTCTCGGGGAGCCTGGGAACGCGGGGCGATACCACCGAGCTGGTCGATGGTGGCACCGGCCCCCAGACCACCCAGACCATCCGCAACATCGAGAGGATCCTCCAGGCCGTGGGGCTTGGCCTGAGCGACGTGGTGAAGATGAACGTCTACCTCTCCGACATGTCCCAGTTCGAGGAGATGAACCAGGCATACATGGCGGTCATCGGTGACTCGCCGCCGGCCCGGATCACCGTAGGGGGGGTCGACTTGGCGCTGGGGGCCGCAGTCGAGATCGATTGCATCGCCTATCGTGGCGCCTGAGCGGCGGGAGTCGCAGGCCCGATCACCAGGGATGGCCACCCGTCGATAACGCAGAGATGATTCCGACGCCAAGGCCGGTCATGACGCCGCGCTACCGAACCGCGGTGCTGCTCACCGCCGTCATCGGCTCCGCTCTGGGCATCTTCTCCGAGATCGGGCCGTGGGCCGGGCGCTTTCCCGGCATCGAGTACCGCGTCGGCGCTTTTGGCGCGATCGGGCTCGTCGGGGTCTATCAGCTCCTCCGTCATCGCCGTGTCGAGCCCGTCCTCGCCGTCGGCGCCGTCGTCTTCGCGGTCCTCGGCCTGACCGAGTTGGGTCAGATGACCGGGTTCGACAGTGGCAACACACTCGCCATCCTGATCCTGATCTCGTTGTTGTACGTGGGGACCCGGGAAAACGGGTCGGTCGTGCCCTTGCTGGTCGGGGCGGGGGTGACCGCCGCCTACACCGTGCTGTCGATCGTCGTGGAACGCCCACCGACATCCCAGGGGCTGACCAGGCTGATGGTCGGGATCCCGGGTCAGGCGCTGGTCATGTGGATCACATGGCGGCTGATCCGATCCTTGGCCGATGCCTCGGAACGCCAGGCGAAGACAGCACGAATCCAGGAAGCGCTGGCCACCTGTTCCCAGGCCCTCCTCATCCGCCGCGACGACGAGCCGCTGTCTGCAGCCCTGAGCGCTCTCCTCGACGCCACCGAGGCCGACTATGCCTACGTCGACGTCAATCGGGTGGACAAGGAGGGCAACGTGTCCTGGGAGATCGTGGCGCAGGCCGTGGGCGCCAATGCCCCTTCCGGCCCCGACACTTTCGACGAAGGCGACTACACCCAGTTCCCCTGGATCATCGAGACGCTGTCGGCCGGAGAGCCGGCGCGGATCCGCGTGTCCGAGCTCGAGCTCCCGGTCCGGGCGCGCTACGAGGCGGAGGGTGTTCGCTCCGAGTTGATGGCGCCGATCATGATCCGCGACCAGTGGGTGGGAACCCTCGGCTACACGGACTTCTGGCGGGACGACGCCTGGACCGAGGTCGAGGTCGATGGACTGATGAGGGCGGCGGAGATGGTCGGCGCCTTCTGGGAGCGGGAATGGGCCCGAGAAGGGCTGGAGGAGCTGGCCGAGGCCAAGAACCGATTCATCGCCACCGTCAGCCACGAGCTGAGGACCCCGCTGTCGGCGGTGGTCGGCTTCTCCGGTGAGCTGGCCCAGGGTCTCGACCGGTACTCGCCCGAGGAGATCGCCGAGATGGTGTCACTGATCTCGAGCCAGAGCATCGAGGTGGCCCAGCTCGTCGACGATTTGCTCACCGCCGAACGGGCGGCCTCGGGCAACCTCACCTTCCGGCCCAGCGCCATCGACCTGCTCGAGGAGTGCAGGTCGATCGTCGAGACCTTGCAGGTAGGTCTCGACGTGACCGTCGAGGGCGACCCCGCACCGGCCTGGGCCGACACGTTGCGCACCCGGCAGATCGTGAGGAACCTGCTCACCAACGCCCATCGCTACGGCGGGGGAAAGGTCCGGATCGAGGTGGGGAGCACGAAGACCAATGCCACGCTGGCGGTCAGCGACGATGGGCCCGGGGTGAGGGGAATCGACGCCGATCACATCTTCGACCCCTACTACCGATCACAGTCGCCTGGTGAGGCGAAGCCGGACTCGGTCGGGCTGGGGCTTGCCGTGGCCCGGCAACTGGCCCGGATGATGGGCGGCGACCTGGTGTACGTCCGCCGGGATGGATGGACCCGGTTCGAGCTGACCCTGCCGATCCTCCCCGAGGCGCTCTCGGCGACAGTCGGTTAGCCGGTGGAGCCGGAGGGCGCCGGAGCCGAAGCCAGGCGAGAACTGTGAGAAGATCCACCCGACAGAGGAGACGTCGATGTCACAGATAGAGGAGATCCAGCTTCCCGGGGTCGGAGTCAGGTTCGACTTCGTCACCGAGGATGGCCAGCGAGTGGGGGTGGTGCATCATCGCGGGGGGCGACGAGAGGTGTTCATCTGCCCACCCGAGGATCCCGACACCGCCCAGGTGACGATGGAGCTCAGCGACGACGACGCGCACACCCTGGCCGAGGTCCTCGGCGTCTCGCCGGTCATCGAGGCCATGTCCCAGGTTCAGCAGGTCGAGGGGCTGGCCATGGACTGGCTGCCGATCCACCCCAACTCCCCCTATGCCGGCAAGACGATCGGAGACGGGAGGATCCGGACCCGCACTGGTGTCTCGGTAGTGGCCGTGATCCGCGACACCAGCCACTTCCCGGCCCCCGGCCCCGAGTTCGCCTTCGAGTCCGGCGACGTGGTGGTGGTGGTGGGCACAACCGACGGAATCGAGGCGGTCAAGTCGATCCTCGCCGACGGCTGACTTGAGCCCATCCGCGACACTCCTCCTCGAGCTCGGGGGGATCATCTTCGCCCTTGCCGTCCTCGCCCGGTTCGCCGAGCGGCTCGGCATCTCGCCGATACCCCTCTATCTGCTCGGGGGGCTGGCCTTTGGCGACGGCGGGATCTTCCCGCTGATCACGTCTCAGGACTTCGTCGACACCGGCGCTCAGCTGGGCGTTGTGCTCCTTCTGTTCATGCTCGGGCTGGAGTACACCGGTGACGAGCTGGTCAAGGCCCTGAGAACGGGGGCGAGGGCGGGCGTGGTCGATCTGATCGCCAACTTCACCCCCGGATACCTGATCGGGCTTCTCATCGGCTTCGGGGCTGCCGGCTCTCTCTTTCTTGGAGGTGTCACCTACATCTCGTCGTCCGGCGTGGTGGCGAAGCTGCTCTCCGACCTCGGCTGGACCGGCAACCGGGAGACGCCGATCGTGCTCTCGATACTGGTGTTCGAAGACCTGGCGATGGCTGTGATCCTTCCCATTCTGGGTGCCCTCGCCCTGGGCGGGTCGCTCGCCGGGACCGCCGGTTCGGTTGTCGCCGCACTCACTCTGGTCGCCCTGACCATCTCGGTGGCTGCCCGTCACGGCCACCGGCTCAGCCGCGCCGCCTTCTCGGGGTCCGACGAGGTGAACCTCCTCACCGTGCTCGGGGTGACGCTGATCGTGGCCGGGGTGGCGGAGCAGATTCACATCTCGGCGGCGGTCGGGGCCTTCCTGGTCGGGATCGGTGTCTCCGGAGAGGCAGCCCACCGGGTGCGTGTCCTGCTCGCACCCTTACGCGACCTGTTCGCCGGTGTCTTCTTCGTGTTCTTCGGGCTGTCCATCGACCCGGGCACCTTTCCCGACGTGGCCGGCTGGGCCATCGCCCTCGCCCTGCTCACGGGGGCGACCAAGGCGGCCACGGGATGGTGGGCGGTCAGCCGCGCCAACGTGTCAGCCCGGGGCCGGAGACGCGCCGCTGCGACCCTGATCGCCCGTGGCGAGTTCTCCATCGTCATCGCCGGCTTGGGGCTGACCGCCGGGGTGGGGCGGGAACTGGGCCCGATCGCCGCCGCCTACGTGCTGATCATGGCCACTTCCGGTCCGATCTTCGCCAGGTTGGCCGGGCGCCGACCCGCTGCCTGAGCGCGAAGGCTCAGACGAAGAGCTGAACGTCGGCGTCGGCGGCGAAGTCGAGGAATGCGGCAGCGCCGGCTATCTCGCATCCCTTGATCAGATCGCCCTCCTCGACTCCCATCACGCCCATCGTCGTCGAGCAGGCGAAGAAGCGAACGTCGAGACCCTGGGCCATCTCGATGAACTCGGGCACCGTCGGCATTCGGGCGTCGCTCATCCACTTCTTCATGATCTTGGTGGCGGCGGCGGTGGCGCCGGGCAAGGCGCCGAGCAGGTTGGGGAGCTGGATCGGGCCGGCCGGGTTGGCCAGTGAAGCCACTTTGAGACTCTCCAGTCGCTTCTCGTGGATGATGTCGAGGCCGTAGAAGGTGAAGTACACCCCCGCCTCCCATCCGAGACTGGCCGCGGTGGTGGCCAGGATCAACGGTGGATAGGCCTGATCGAGTGTCCCCTTCGAGGCGACCAAGGCGATGCGGCGGCGGGGTGCGACCTGATCGTCCGGCAAGGGACGGGTGACGGTGTCGGTCATGACCTCAGCCCCTTCTCGATCCAGAACACCTGGTGATCCTGGTGACGCTCTGCGGAGAGCAACGTGTTGCCGGTCTGCCGGGCGAGAGCGGGGATGTCCTCCAGCGATCCCGGGTCGGTGGTGACCAGTCGCAGCACCTGCCCGGGGGAGAGCTGGCCCAGGGCGAGCGAGGTCCGGTACACGGGCAGGGGGCAGAGCAGACCTGAGCAGTCGAGCTCGATGTCGGCTTTCTCATCGGTCAGGTTGGCGAATTGGCTGGTCATGGTCCTTCTCCTGTCTTGCTCCGGATCGGGCCCATGACGAACAAAAGCCCGCATCCGGTGCCGGTGCGGGCTTCTCGTCTGGTCGATACGACTCAGGACATGGCTACCCACACGGCACGGCCGCACAGCGACAAGCGCAGAGACAGACCGAGCTGGTGGATGGGCACGTCACGAAGACGATGGTAGGCGTTTTGCGACCAGGGTCAAGAGGGGAGGGGATTTGCGAGGCCAGTGGAGCGGGAGAGGAGGAGAAGGACCGCTTGGGAAGCGGATCTGACTCCACTGGCCTTCGCAAGTCGAAGAGAGGAGACGTCTTGTGAATCTGTTCACAAGTAAAGGGACGGAGCCCGTCCTTTATTCCGCTCTCTCCAGGATTCCGTCGAGCCCCGCAGCCCTCAGCTGCTGAAGGTGACCGAGAAGGCCGGAGCCCATCGGGAGACGACCCGGCCGTAATTCTCCCCGGCCGCCATCATGTCGCCCTCGGCGAGGGCTTCGATGGACCGGCGCACCAGTTCCACCGAGTCGTCGAAAACCAGGTCTTGAGGGTCGAACAGCTCGGAGACGGTCGAGTAGTCCAACTCGAGCATCGATCCGGTAGGGAAGCTCTCCAGCCAGTCGGAGAGCTGGGCCAGCTCCTCGGCCGGGCCCTGGAACACCTGGAGCCCGCGCAGCACACCAAGTGCATGGGAGACCCGCTTTCGCCCCACCGCGAGGTCGACTCGGAAACGCACCCGGGGGGTGCCGTCCACCTGGTACACCTCCCTGTCCTCAGGCTGGAAGGCGGTGAACCAGCGAACCGGGACATGCCAGGCCGAGGTGAGGACATGGGAGCGATGACCCGGATTGTCGCGCTGGTACTGGCGGAGCTCCCGATCTGCCGCCCGAGCCGCCTCCTCGGGGATCAACCCCGAGCCGAGACCGCGGAAGGCGTTGGCGAATGCAATCGTCGACTCGAGGACCCGGAGGCGGAGGTTCCGAGGGCACACCATCCGGACACCGTTCCATTCGGCGACCCAGTCGCCTTCGACCAACGACTCGGAGAGAAGCCCGTAGCCGCGGACGAAGCCGGGGACCGGGTCACCGGAATCGGAGACCTCGGGCGCATAGACCCTCAGGTATGCCGTCTTCGTCATCACCTAATCCTGGCAGAGGTCCGCCGCAAGTTTCGCCCTGACGCTCCTGACCGGCTCGGATGTAGTATCGGGTGAGAGACCTGCCCCCTGGTCGAGGAGGACCGGACTTGGTCGTATTCGATGAGGTAGCCCGCGAGGGCCACGAACAGGTCCTCTACGGCTACGACAAAGTATCCGGTCTCAGGGCCATAATCGCCATCCACTCGACTGCACTCGGTCCCGCCCTCGGCGGGACTCGCTTTTTTCCATACCAGAACGAGGGTGATGCGCTCGAGGACGTCCTCCGCCTGTCCAAGGGGATGACCTACAAGGCCGCCGCCGCCGGGCTCGACCTGGGCGGAGGCAAAGCGGTGATCATCGGCGACCCCAGGACCGACAAGACCGAGCGCCTCCTCCGCGCCTACGGGCGAATCGTGGACTCGCTGCGCGGTCGGTACATCACCGCAGAGGACGTCGGCACCACCACCAGGGACCTCGACATCGTCCGCCGCGAGACCAGATGGGCGCTGGGGAACTCGGTCGCCGAAGGCGGGGCAGGTGACCCCTCGCCGATGACTGCCCGTGGTCTGTTCGCCGCGGCAAGAGCCGTCGCCGAGTTCCTCTGGGGCGACGCCGGGCTGGCCGGACGCAGATTCGCAGTCCAGGGAGTGGGGAAGGTCGGCTCCGCCCTGGTCCAACTACTGGTCGAGGCTCGAGCCGAAGTCGTGATCTCCGACGCATACGACGCAGCGATCAAGACGGCTGTGGACACCTACGGAGTGAAGAGCGTCGAGGTCGAGGACATCCACACCGTCGACGCCGACTTCTACTCACCGTGCGCACTCGGCGCCGGGCTCAACGAGAAGACAATCCCCGAGCTCAACTGCCAGGCGATCGTGGGCAGCGCCAACAACCAACTCGCCACCGACGACGACGCCGGGCGGATCGCCGAGCGGGGCATCGTCTACGCCCCCGATTTCGTGGTCAACGCCGGGGGCCTGATCAACGTCTACGACGAGCTGCAGGGATACTCGAAGATGCGGGCGATGCATCGGGTCGACTCGATATTCGAGGCAACCAAACACATCCTCGAGTTGTCGAAGCAGGAGGGGATCAACCCCAACCAGGCGGCGGTGAAGATGGCGGAGAAGCGAATCAAGGAGATCGGCGACCTACGCCGGTTCCGGCGCAGCGGAGACGACCGCAATTGAGCGACCTTGCCAGCTACGGCATGGACTTCGACCGGAACCTCCATCACGCGCACCTGGGGCTGAGCGACGAGCAGATCGTCGAGATGTACCGGGTCATGCTGATGACGAGACGGGTCGACGACCGGCTCTTCGCCCTCCAGCGCCAGGGGCGAGCGCCATTCGTGGTCGGCTCCTCGGGGCACGAGGCGGTCCAGGTGGCCTCCGCGTTCGCCCTCGACCGATCCAAGGACTGGGTCCTCCCCTACTACCGGGACATGGGGGTCGCCCTGGCCTGGGGCTTCACCCCGGAGGAAATATTCCTCGGGGCCTTCGCCAAGAAGACCGACCCGATGTCCGGCGGGCGTCAGCTCCCCGGCCACTGGTCGAGCCCCGAGCTCAGGGTGCTCACCCAATCGTCGGTGATCGGCACCCAGTATCCGCATGCGGTCGGAATCGCCCAGGCCATCGCCAATTCCGGAGACGACGCGGTGGTGGCCGTCTTCGGCGGCGAGGGGTCGACTTCGGAGGGCGACTGGCACGAAGCGATGAACTGGGCCGGGATCCACAAGCTCCCGGTCATCTTCGTGATCGAGAACAACGCCTATGCCATCTCGGTGCCCCGGGAGGAGCAGGTGTCCGGGAGTCTCGCCGCCCGGGCCGAGAGCTATGGCTTCCCCGGAGTCGAGGTCGACGGGAACAGGACGTTGCGCGTGTACAAGGCGATGCAGGAGGCGGTGAGGCGGGCACGCGCCGGCGAGGGACCCACCCTGATCGAAGCGGAGACCTATCGCTACTACGCCCACACATCCGACGACAACGACACCCTCTACCGCAGTCGGGAAGAGGTGGAGACGTGGCGCAAACGTGACCCGGTCGCCCGGGTCCGCCAGTACCTGATCGAGAACCGGCTGCTCACCGAGGCCGAGGAGGAGCGCATCGACCAGGAGGTGATCGAGACGCTGGCCGAGGCGGTGGAGCGGGCCGAGGCCGCCCCCAGCCCCGACGAGGCGACCACCAGGGTGTACGCCCGGGTCATCGAGCCGGGACCGGGGGCAACCGAGCCCGAGCCGGTTCCCGAAGGCGAGACGGTCAACCTGATCACGGCGATCAACATGGCCCTCCACGAGGTGCTGGAGGCCCACGACGACGTGGTCCTGTTCGGAGAGGACGTGGCCCGGCGCAAGGGCGGCGTGTTCAAGGCGACCCAGGACCTGACCGAGCGTTTCGGCCCCCAGCGCTGCTTCAACACACCGATCGCAGAGTCCTCGATCATCGGTGCCGCCGTCGGGATGGCGGCGGCCGGGTACAGGGTCATCCCAGAGATCCAGTTCGCCGACTACATCCACCCCGCCTTCGACCAGCTCGTCTCCGAGGCGGCCCGCATGTGTTACCGCTCCGACGGGAAGTGGAACATCCCGATCGTGGTCCGCACCCCGTACGGGGCAGGCATCCACGGCGCCCTCTATCACTCGCAGTCGATCGAGTCCTTCTACGCCCACGTGCCCGGTCTCAAGGTGGTGGTTCCCTCCACCCCGGCCGATGTCAAGGGTCTGCTCTTCACCGCGGTGGAGGACCCGGACCCGGTGATGTTCCTCGAGCCGAAGAAGCTTTACCGGCTGGCCAAGGGCCCCTATCCCGACGGGGATCACCGGGTCCCGCTGGGCCGGGCCGTGATCCGTCATCCCGGTCGTGACCTGACCATCCTCGCCTACGGGGCGATGGCTCATTTCGCCCTGGAGGCGGCGCCCCTACTCGAGGAGCTCGACATCAGCCCCGAGGTGATCGACCTGCGCAGCCTCAAGCCGCTCGACTGGCCCACCATCGAGGAGTCGATCAAGAAGACCTCTCGCGCCCTGATCGTCCACGAGGACAACGAGTTCGTCGGATACGGGGCCGAGCTGGCGGCGCAGATCGCGGACAAGACCTTCGAGTGGCTCGACGCCCCGGTGCGACGCTATGCCCTCCCCGACGTCCCGATCATGCCCTACGCCGGTTCCCTGGAGAACGAGCTGTATCCCACCCCGGAAGGGATCGTCCGCAAGGCGCAAGAGCTGGCGAAGTACTGAGCCAATAGGCCATAAGCCATAAGCCATAAGCCAGAGTGCGTTCTGGCCTATGGCCTATTGCCTATTGCCTATGGCCTTTGGCTTACGGCTATTTCAGTCTCCCTAACCTGAGCGGGCAATGTCGCTGCTTGCGCATCTTTCCCGTATCGCCGGCGAGGCGTTTGCCGAGCTGGGGCTCTCCCCGGAGCTGGGTGAGACGGTTCCGTCGCAACGGCCGGAGCTGGCCCAATTCCAGGTCAACGGGGCCATGGCGGCGGGGAAAGCCTCGGGTCGGGCGCCGGGGGAGATCGCCGAGCAGGTCGCCGACCGGCTCTCCACCCACCCCGACATCGACCGGGTCGAGGTGGCCGGGCCCGGATTCGTCAACATCACCCTGACCGACTCGGCCATCGCCCGCATCGCAGCCGAGGCCGCCGCCGACCCCTATCTCGGCTTCCCCGTGACCGCCCACCCCGAGAACGTGGTGGTCGACTACGCCGGCCCCAACGTCGCAAAGGCGATGCACGTCGGCCACCTCCGCGCCACCATCATCGGTGACTCGCTGGCCCGGCTGTTCTCCTTCGCCGGGCACAAGGTGATCCGCGATCCTCACTTCGGCGACTGGGGATTCCAGATGGGGCTGCTCATCGCCGCCATCGAAGAGGAGCAGCCCGACCTTCCCTACTTCGACCCGGACGCAGGGGAGTACCCCTCGCAATCGCCGGTGACGCTCGAAGACCTGCAGCGGATCTACCCCGAGGCCGCCCAGAGGGCCCGCAGCAGCGACGACTTCGCCGACGCTGCCCGATTGGCCACGGTCAGGCTGCAGCAGGGCGATCCCGGCTATCTCGCCCTGTGGCGTCAGATGAAAGCGGTGTCGGAGACTTCGCAGCGCCGGGACTTCGAGGCGCTAGGTGTCAGCTTCGACCTCTGGTACGGCGAGTCCGACGTACACGATCGCATCGCCCCCCTCGTCGCCTCGCTGCGTGAGTCGGGGGTGGCCGAGGAGTCTCGAGGCGCTCTTGTGGTCCGGGTCGAAGAAGACGGGGACAAGCGCGACATACCGCCCCTGATCCTGGAGACATCCACCGGGGGCTTCCTCTACAGCACCACCGATCTGGCCACGATCGAGATGAGGGTCGAGCAGCTGCGAGCCGACCTGGTGCTGTATGTGGTCGACCGGCGTCAGGCCGATCATTTCCTCCAGGTGTTTCGTGCGGCACGGAAGGCGGGCATAGTCCCGCCCGAGACACGACTCGAGCACATCTGGTTCGGGACCATGAACGGGCCGGACGGGAAGCCGTTCAAGACCCGGGAGGGAGGGGTGGTCCGGCTCGGCGATGTGATCGAGATGCTGACCGATGCCGCCCGGCAACGACTGGACGAGGCCCACCTGGCCGAGGACTACCCGGAAGCGGAGCGGGCGAGCATCGCCGAAATGGTCGGAGTGGCCGCGCTCAAGTTCGGCGACCTGATCAACAACCGCACTTCCGACTATGTGCTCGACCTCGACCGGTTCAGCTCGTTCGAAGGCAAGACCGGGCCCTATCTCCAGTACGCCGCGGTGCGGGTGAAGTCGATCCTGCGACGGGCGGCCGAGGAAGGTGTGGGAGAAGGTGCGCTGATCGCACCTTCGGTCGATGCCGAACGAGAGCTCATGCTGGAGCTGCTTCGATTGCCCGAGGTCGTCGACCGGGCGATCACCTTCCGCGCCCCCAATCACATCGCCGAATTCGCCTTCGAGGTGGCGGGCCGGTTCAACCGGTTCTACGACGTCTGCCACATCCTGTCCGAGCCCGACCTCGACCGGCAGGGCTCCTGGCTCAGCCTCGCCGCCTGGACGCTGCGATCCCTCGAGCTCCTCCTCGACCTCCTCGGCATCGAAGTTCCCGACAGGATGTAGCCATGTCCTTCGTCATCCGCCCGGCCCGGGCCGAGGACGTCCCCCTGATCGAGACCTGGACCCGAGACACCTTCGCCTGGGGCGACTACGTCGCCGAGGCGATGCCCGAGTGGCTCGAAGACGCCGAGTCGCTGGTTGTCGTATGCGTGTACGAGGACGATGTCCCGGTGGCCTTGTCGAGGACGCAGATGCTGTCTCCCACCGAGGCGTGGCTCAGCGCGGCCCGTGTCCACCCGGATCATCGAAGGTCGGGGATGGGCATGGCCATGAACGACTCCGGTGTGGAATGGGCCAGGGAGAGAGGAGCACTGGTGGCCCGGCTCGCCACCGAGGAGGAGAACGAGGCGGCGCGGGCCCAGGTCGCCAAACTCGGCTATCGGCTCACCGGGCATTGGGTATACACCACAGCCCCCGCCTCCACCGGCCGGCGGCTGGGCCCGAGCAAACGGCTTCGACCGGGTGGGACGGTGGATGCCGACGCGGCCTGGACATTCTGGTCACAGAGCGACCTGGCCCACGCCGCCCGCGACCTCATCTCGCTCGGGTGGCGCTGGCGCAAGGCGACACGCCACGACCTCGAGCTGGCCGTCGACGCCCACAACTTCTATCAGGGACCGGGCGGCTGGGTGATCGCAGAGGCCGACGACGAAGGGCTCTCGGTCCGCTGGCTGGCCACTTCGTCCTTCGATGCGCCACTCCTCATCGTGGGTCTGCGCGATCTCCTCCGTGACGGGAGAAGGGGGCGGGTCGAGGCGATGGTCCCGGTCACCGCCTGGAGCGTGGAGGCTCTGCTGCGCGAAGGCTTCGAGGTGACTCCGATCCGGATCTTCTCCAAGAGCCTCTAGCCAACCATGGCCATGGTGGCCACCACCCACACCACGAACATGATCGGCACGTCGACCGACGGCAGCCACTCCGGACCATCCGGATACCAGCGTGCCACCAGGGCCAGTGGCACACCGAGCAGAGGAACGACGGTGAGGCCCGCGATCCCCGCCGCCCTGATCCCGTCTGCCCCGGTGGTGATCGGAAGCGGCAGCCCGTCGAGAGAGTCGCCGATCAGGCCGTAGACGGTGAGCAGGGCCCACCCGATGACGAGCACTGCGATGATCCGCCCCACCCCGATCTCCCACAGCCTGAACCCGACCAGGTCGCGGCCCCGGCCCAGCGGGCCCTCGGCGGCGACGCCGAGGCAGAACAGGCCGATCACCGCGAGGACCAGGGCCGAGCCCAGCATCGCACCGGTGGAGAGGTCCTGGATGACGTTCACCAGGTCGAACCCGGCCAGGATCACCGAGATCGCCAGGCCGACCAGCAGGCTGCCCACCACCATCAGGCCGATGTCGAGCATCGTCCCCAGCGCCCCATAGCCGAGGATCGCATACCGTTTCATCTGGGCGCGTGAGTCCGCCCGCACCATCTCGTCCGTCAACCTGGAGCCTCCTCGGCGGCGAGGTTACCGATCTGTCCCATCGCCCTGACGGCCGAGGCATACCACTCGATGGGGTGGGCTATCTCGTATCCGGGGCCCAGCGCCGATCGGATCTGCATCTCACAACCAGGGTTGGCGGAGGCGACTCTGTTCACGCCGGAGGAACGTATCTGATCCGCCTTGCGGTTTCCCAACTCCTGGGACGCCTCCGGCTGGAGCACGGTGTACAGGCCTGCGGCGCCACAGCACATCCCGGCCGGGTCGATCTCGACCACCTCGTACCCGGCCGCCTCGAGCACGAGACGTGGCTCGGCGGTGACCCTCTGCGCGTGGCGGAGATGGCACGGGTCCTGGATCGCGATCCGACCCGACTTCGAATCCAGTGTGGGGAGAAGCCCGGCTTCGATGGCCCGGGCCACCGCCACGGTCACGTCCAGCGCCCGATCACCCACCCGCTCGCCGTCATCGGCCCAGTGCCCGTACTCCCGGACGTGGGCCGAGCAGCCGGCCGAGGTGACCACCACCTGGTCGTAGCCGGACAAGACCGGCAGGTTGCGGGCGGCCAGCGCCCTCGCCTCCCCGGCTTTCCCGTCGTGGGCGGCCAGAGCGCCACAACAGGTCTGCCCGGCCGGGACCTCGACCCGGAACCCGGCCATCTCCAATAGCTCGACCGCGGCGTGGTTGACCGGCCGGAACCACTCGTCCTGGATGCACCCGGCCAACAGGGCCACCCTGCCCGAGACGCCGCTCCCCCCGGCATGTCCCAGGGTCGGCGGGGGCAGCCTGCGTAGCCGGCGCAGTCCCGAAGACAGCCTCCGATAGCGGGCCGGTGCCAGCGAGGTGGCCCCGGTGCGCTGGGCGACCCGGAGCATGGCACTGCCGGCTCGCAGGGACCTCCTCGAGCCGAGCATCGGGCCGAGG
Organism: Acidimicrobiia bacterium; assembly: GCA_036374915.1. Lineage (GTDB taxonomy): Bacteria > Actinomycetota > Acidimicrobiia > Spongiisociales > ZC4RG35 > JARDZU01. The sequence continues at coordinate 17,851 of DASUSU010000339.1, forward strand.
AGAAAAGCGCGGAGCCGATGCGCCCGACTGGGACGTTGGGCGACGATCTCGGCCCTGGTCCCCTCCAGCGCCCTCCCGTAGGGGACCATCCCCGGGCACACCGGCTCGCATGCCCGGCAGCCGAGACAGAAGTCGATGATCCCCTGGAAGGGGCCGTCCACTTCGAGGACACCCCGATGAACCGCCTTCATCGCCTGGAGCCGGCCCCGTGGCGATGCGGTCTCCCTCCCGGTGAGGCGAAACGTGGGGCAGGCGGGGAGACAGAGACCGCATTGGACACAGGCGTTGAGCTCGTCCGTGGTCGGGTGCTCGGTGGTCACCCAGCCCATCAGATCCCTCCGGGGAGCCGGCCCGGGTTGATGACCCGGGCCGGGTCGAACTGTGCAATGAGGCGGCGCTGGATGTCGAGCCCGGGTGGAGGCCGCCCCCACGGTTCGAACCCGTCGCCCCCTGGGGACGGGCTATCGACCATCACCAGGGCGCCGCCCACTTCCTCGGCCCAGTCGCGAAGGGCGGGGGCCGCTCCCGCCTCGTCCGAAGCAGCGCGGATGTCCCCGGCGCCATGGACCGCAAGATGTCTCCACCCGTCGGGCAGCCTTTGCACCGCCGCCTCGGTCAATGCCGGTGGGACCCGCAACGACCAGCGATACCGCCCCTCAGGGTCGGCCGGCCAGGCATGCCCCTCGCTGGCCACCCCTCCGAGTCTGGCGCTGGACGCAGCCACTTCTTCGGGCGTGCCCCAGAGAAAGACCTTGAGCGCCCCGTTGTCGTCGAGGACCGCCAGCGGGCGGGTGACCTGGCCGGCCACCCCGAGGTCTTCGATGACGACGGTGGCCGCGGCCGGGGGCATCGGCCAGAGCTTGAGACAGACCGAGTAGATCACACCGAGAGAGCCGAAGGCGCCGACAACCAGACGGGGGAGGTCATAGCCAGAGACGTTCTTGACCACCCGTCCCCCGCCCCGGATCACCCTGCCGTCGCCGGTGACCAGACGGACCTCGAGCATCCGCTCCCGTGTCCCGAGCAGACGGGCCCGCCGCAACGAGGAGACACCGGATGCGATCACCCCGCCGACCGTGGACTCGCCGGGGACCTCGGGGAGCACGGCCGTCTGCGACCGTCCGGCCAGAAGCGACTCGAGCTCGGCTACGGGTGTGCCCGCCCCCACGGTGACGGTGAGGTCGTCGGGGTCCCATTCCTCGATCCCGGAGAAGCCCGACATGTGGAGGACCAGGTCCGGAGAGGGAGGAGAGCCGTAACCCTGTCTGGTCCCGCCTCCGACCACCTGGACGATTCTCCGCTCCTCGCTGGCATGACGCAGCGATTCGCTCAGCGAGTCCACGTCGGCGGGGGCGAGATGCTCCGGGCCGCCTCCGGCGGCTCCGGTCACAGCCATGCCCCGTCGGGGATCTCGCGTCTGACCCCGCCGAAGTCGAAGCATCGGGAGCCTTCGGGAAGGATCTTGGCCGGGTTGAAGATCCCCGCGGGGTCGAAAGCCTCCTTGAGGCGGGCCTGGGCGTCGAGGTCGAGCTCGGTGAAGTCGGCCCGCATCATGTCCCGTTTCTCCAAACCGATCCCGTGCTCACCGGAGAGGGCGCCGCCCCGGCGCAGACAGGCGGCAACCATCTCCTCACCCGCCCGGTGCACCCTGTCCATCATCCCCGCATCGGAGGCGTCGAAGGCCATGAGCGGGTGCAGGTTGCCGTCACCGGCGTGGAACACGTTGTAGACGTCGAGCTCGTAACGGGCGGCGATCTCCTCGATTTCCTCCATGGTCTCGACGAGTCGGGAGCGGGGCACCACTGTGTCGTGCAGGTAGTAGTTGGGGGACACCTGGGCCACCGCGCCGAACGCCGACTTGCGGCCCTTCCACAGGATGGCGCGCTCGGCCTCGTCTCTGGCCACTTGGACCTGTCGGGCGCCGTTGTCCTTGCCGATCCGGGTGATCAGGGCGGCCTCGGCCTCGACCGCCTCCGGGTCGCCGACCACTTCGGCGAGCAGGATGGCGGCGGCATCGGTGGGGAGGCCCGCCCCGAGCCAGTTCTCCACGGCGGTGGTCATCTTCTGGTCCATGATCTCCAACGCGGCCGGCACCAGCCCCGCGGCGATGGTGTCGGAGACCGTCTTGGTGGCGCCACTGAGCCGATCGAAGTCGAGCAGGAGTGTCCGCACGTCCGCCTCGATCGGGAGAAGGCGGACCAGGGCCCGGGTCACCACACCGAGGGTCCCCTCCGAGCCGACGATCAGCCCTTTCAGGTCGAGACCCGGCATGTCGGGAGCCTGGCCGCCGAGCACGAGGACCTCGCCTCCGGCCAGGACCACTTCGAGCCCGAGAACGTGGCTGGTGGTGGCCCCCTCGGCCAGGCAGTGGGCCCCACCGGAGTTGTTGGCGACGTTGCCTCCGATGGTGCAGGCCGATTGGGAAGACGGGTCGGGGGCGAAGCACAGACCGTACGGCTCGGTCTGCTTGCTCAAGTCGAGGTTGATCACCCCGGCGCCGACCCAGGCTGTCCGGTTTGCCACGTCGATTTCGACCTGGTTCATGGACGTCGTGGAGAGGACGATGCCGCCGTCGATCGGGATGGCGCCGGCGGCGAGACCGGTTCCGGCACCCCGGGCCACGATGGGCACCCCGTGTCTCTCGGCGACCCGCACCACCTCGGCCACTTCCTCGGTGGTGTGGGGGAACACGACACAGGTGGCTTCGCCATGCATCAGCGACGAGTCCCTCGAGTACAGGTAGAGCTCCACCGGCTCTTCGAGCACCCGATCCTCGCTCAACACACCGCGGAGATCGTCGACCAGGCTCACACCGGGAGCGTAGTTTTGGCGACCGCTAGAACCGACCGACACCCGGTCATGGGGCGCCCCACCCGCCGCCGCCGGGGGTGAGGACGAGGAGACGGTCGCCTGGGTGGACTTCGGTGGTGGACTTGGCGGGGAGACGCTCGCGTTGCCCGTTGCGCCGGATCAGCCAGTCTTCGCCGGGGGCACCGGCTCCGCCCCCGGCCAGACCCCAGGGACGGTGCCGTCTCCGCTCTCCCATCAGGGACAACGTCGCGTCGGACAGGAACCGGATCTCCCGCTCGATCCCCTCTCCACCTTGGAAACGGCCCACCCCGCCGCTTCCCCGGCGCAGGGTGTAGCGCTCGACCTGGAACGGGTAGTGGGCGTCGAGCGACTCGATCGGGGTGTTCTCGGTGTTGGTCATCCCGGTCTGGATCCCCGACTGCCCGGCTCGGCCCGGCCGGCCTCCCTGTCCACCGCCCATCGTCTCGTAGTAGGCGAAATCGTCGTTCCCGATCAGGATGTTGTTCATCGTCCCCTGCGATGCCGCGGGGACCCGGTCCGGGGCGGCCTGGGCCAGCGCCCCAAGCAGGACATCGGCGATCCGCTGGCTGGTCTCGACATTGCCCGCCGCCACCGCCGCCGGGGCATTGGCGTTGACCACCGAGCCTTTGGGCGCGATCAGGGAGAGCGGGCGATAACAGCCGCCGTTCGCCGGGATGGTCGGGTCGGTGGCGACCCGCACCGCGTAGTAGAGACAGGACCGGGTCACCGCCTCCACCGCGTTGAAGTTGGAGGCGACCTGGTCGTCGCTTCCGGTGAAGTCGGCGACGAGCCGCCCCTGGGAGATGCCGACCTCGACCCTGATGGCGATGTCCTCCTCACCCATCTCCATGAAGTCGACGAAGGAGTATTCCCCTTCGGGCAGCATCGCCAAGGCGGCTCGCATCCGTCGCTCTCCGTAGTCGAGGAGCGACCGGGACAGCGATTCGAACTGGTCCAGGCCCTCCCGGCCAACCAACTCGACGAGGCGCTTCGCCCCGACCGCGTTGGCCCCGATCTGTGCCGCCAGGTCGCCCCTTCGTTCCCATGGGGTGCGCGAGGCGGCGATGAACGGCTCGGCGAAATCCTCGGCCCAGTCCCCGTCGGCAAAGGCCACGGTGGGCGGGACCCGGTGACCCTCCTGGTCGAGGGTGACCGCATGAGCCGGCATCGACCCCGGGGCCTCACCGCCCACGTCGGCGTGATGGGCCCGATTGGCCACCCAGGCAACATGTTTGGAGCCGACGAAGACCGGAGCGAGCAGGGTCAGGTCGTTGAGATGGGTCCCGCCGGCGTAGGGGTCGTTGACCGCGTACTGGACGCCGGGCACCGGCTCGAAGCGGGCCAGGCAGGCCGCCACCGATTCCGGCATCGACCCGAGATGGACCGGGATGTGCTCGGCCTGGGCCAACATGGCCCCCTCGGTGGTGAACAGGGCGGCGGAGCAATCCGCCCGCTCCTTGATGTTGGGCGACAGCGAGGCGTGTCTCAGCACCATCCCCATCTCGTCGGCGACCGAGGAGAGACGATGACGGGCGACCTCGAGGCTGATCGGGTCGCCGGTCAAGACGCGATCCAGGCGATCATGGCCGAATGGCCCGAGGAGACGAAACGATGAGCACCACCAATCAAGCCCACAACATAAGCATCTCGATCGAGCGTGGCCTCGACGAGGTGTACGAGTTCACCAGCCGCCCGGAGAACTTCCCCCGCTGGGCCACCGGCCTGGCCACCGCCCTCGAGCCCGAAGGCGGCCATTGGGTGGCGCACAGCCCGGATGGGCCGATCGAGGTGCGGTTCACCCCCCGCAACGAGTACGGGGTGCTCGACCATCGTCTGACCATGCCCAACGGGATCGAGGTGTACGTGCCGATGCGGGTGGTCGCCAATGGCTCGGGCAGCGAGGTGATCTTCACCCTGTTCCGGACTCCCGGGATGAGCGACGAGATCCTGGCCCGGGACATCGAGTGGGTCACCACGGACCTGGGACGGCTCAAGACCATGTGGAGTCTGCGGGCCGGTAGCCGCTCAGAGGACGAGGTGCCCGATGTGTTTGGTCGCCTCCCGATAGGACAGGGCGGACATCCGGTCCCGGTGCTCCCGGACGAACCCGGCCACCGCGGCCGGATCGGTCTTCGCATACTCGCGCAGAGCCCAGCCGATCGCCTTGCGGATGAAGAACTCCTTCTCGAAGGCACGATGGGCGCAGAATCGGAAGAGCCGATCGACGTCGGTCCGCTCCTTGGCCCCGATCTGGCACAGGATCGCAGTCCTTCGCAGCCACATGTCCTCGTCGTCGATCCAGGGGTCGACCACCGGCCAGGTCTGCGCCGGATGGGTCAGGATCAGGCGCCGGATCAGCTTGGTCGCGACTTCGTCGACAAAATCCCACCATGCCCCTTCCACGACGAGACGGCGGTAGAGCGAGAGCGAAGCGGGGGTCACGTGCTCCTCGAAGTGACCGGCCACTGCCAGGGCCAGGTACTTCTCCTCGCGGTGAGGCAGGGCCCACAGCCCCAGGACCAGTTCCTCGTACTCGTCCCGATCGCTCGGCGGGAACTCGGCCGCGAGCTCACGCAGGATCCCGACCCGTGCCGGCTTCTGCACCCCGTAGAAGGGCATGTCGGTCTTCATGTACGCCTGCATGCCCGCCGCCTTCTCCGGGTCGGCCTGGGCCCGAAGGGCGGCCTGGACGAGCTCATGCGCCCCGGTGACCCGGCTCACCACACCACTTCCAGGGTCCCGTCATCATGGACGGAGAGGTTGTCGTCGGGCTCGAGCCATACCGCCGAGTCCCGTTCCACCACGATGGCCGGGCCCTGAATCTCGAACCCCGGGGGCAGGTCGGCCCGGGCCCAAACCGGGACATCGACCGCTCGGTCCCCCACCACCGCTGTCGACCAGGAGGAACTCGGCCTCTCGGCGCGGTAGAGACGGGGGAGATCGTCCCAGGACACCGGGGGACGGCCGGACATGACTGCACGAACCGTTACCAACTCGATCGGCTCCGCCGACCGCACGAACCCGAATCGGGCCCGGTGAGCCGTCTCGAACTCGGCCCTCAGCTCGTCCCAACTCGAGCTCAGCGGGACCGACAGCTCATGAGACTGCCCGACATAACGGAGCTCGGCCCAGCCGGCCAACTCGTCACCTGCCACGCCATGATGCTCGCTGAACGTGGCGCGTGCTTCGTCGAATATGCCGCGGGCGACACTGCCGAGGCGGGCCGAGCCCTCTTCCAGCATCACCGTCCGCTCGGCATCGCTGCTCGGGGCGGCGAGGAGCAGCCCAAGCGCGGAGAAGACCCCCGACAGAGGCGGGACGAACGTGGTCCTGATCCCAAGCCGTTTGGCGAGACGGGTCGCATGGAGCGCGCCGGCGCCGCCGAATGCGACCAGCGCCGAGTCCCGGGGATCGACCCCTTCCTCCACAGACACCGCCCTCAGCGCCCGTTCCATGTGGGTGTCCACCACTTCGACGATCCCCGCCGCCAACGCCTCCGCTCCCATCGACAGCGGCGCTCCGAGACCGATCAGCGCCCTGCTCGCCGCGGCCACATCGAGGGTCACCGACCCGCCGAGAGCGGTTTCGGGGGGGATCCGGCCCAGGACCACATTGGCGTCGGTGACCGTGGCCTGGCTCCCACCGAGACCGTACGCTGCCGGTCCGGGATGGGCGCCCGCCGAACGGGGCCCCACCCGGAGCGCACCACCCTCGTCGACCCAGGCCAGGCTGCCCCCTCCCGCGCCGATGGTCTGCACCGGGAGCGAGGGCACCCGATTGACCCAGCCGGCACTCCCATGCCGGCCCCCTCCCCCTGCCTGACCGTCGATACGGCACACGTCGGTCGACGTCCCGCCCATGTCGAAGCTGATGACAGACGTCTGCCCCTTGGCCGCCCCCATCGCCCTGGCCGCCACCACACCGGCGGCCGGGCCGGAGAGGACGAGCCGTCCCGCGTATCCGGCGGCGGAGGCGAAGGGAAGCAGGCCGCCCGACGAGGTCATCACCAGACGCTGCGCGGAGGGCACCTCGGCATCGAGCCGAGCGAGATAACCGGCCACTTCCGGGGTCAGGTAGGCGTTGAGGACCGTGGTTGCGATCCGCTCGTATTCGCGAAAGGCCGGGGATACCACCGCCCCCGCCGATACCGGGACTTCGAGCTCGGCGGCGAGCCGGCCGGCCAGCTCCAACTCCTGTGACGGGTCGAGGTAGGAGCGGACCAGGGCGACGGCGACCGCCTCCGCCTCCTCAAGCCGGGCTCGCAGGGCTTCGAAGTCGTCGTCGTAGCCGATGCGGAGCGAGCGGGGCGCCAGGGCGGGGGGCCGGTCGACGAAGGAGTCGTAGAGCGAGGGACGGGACTGACGCCCGATCTCGATCAGGTCCTCGAATCCCGGGCTCGTGACCAGGGCGGTGACCGCCCCTCGACCCTCGAGCAGGGCATTGGTCCCCGCCGTCGTCCCATGGAGGAAGGTGGTCTCGGCTCCGACACCGGCGTCCCTGGACGCCTGGGCGACGCCGACCGCCTGATCCGCCGTGGTGGGCAGCTTGCGACCGCTGATCGACTCCCCGTCGAACACGACCACGTCGGTGAAGGTGCCCCCCACGTCCACCCCGACGGACGAGGTCACCCGATTACCCTCGCCTCGACATGGCAGTGACAGTCAGCCCATCGCCGAATCCGAATGCGATGAGGTTCTCGGTAGGCGCCCCGGTCGGCGGGCCTACAACACATGTCCGAGGGAGCGAGCCCGGCGAGGCGTTCGCCCGCGACCTGCT
>DASUSU010000340.1:0-2756 GCA_036374915.1 Acidimicrobiia bacterium
ATCCACTCGAACAGCGGTCGAGCCGGGATGAACTCACCAAACGGCACGGGATGCTGTTTGCGGTACTCGCCCTCGATGTCCCCCTCTGCATCGAAGAACACGTTGGCGTTGATGAACTCGTCCTCGCCCACGATGCGATCCCCGCCGACCAGGATAGCTGCTCCGATGCGTCTCGCCTGCTCGGCGATCGCCACCCTGATCTCGTCGTTCAACACCGGGTCGGCGTTGGTCGAGCCGGTGGAGCTCTCCGGCCACACCACCAGCTCGACCGATCCCGGCTCGATCGTCTCCGTGAGAGCCAGATGCTGTTGATAGGTGCGAAGCCGCTCGTTGGGTGGGCAATCTTCGAACGGGCACGGCGTCGAACCTTGGACGATGGCCACTCGGAACGGGCCGGCGTCGTATTGGGTCATGATCGAGGGAACCGAAGCCGCGATGGCGAGTATCGGCACCAACCCTGCCCAGCGGATCCTCGGGTCCCAGGCTCGGGTCAACGCCAGTGCGAGCATGGCGGCAAGGAGCACGACCATCACAGTCAGCCCGCTGGTGCCCACCACCGAGGCCGGGAGGCGGATGTAGAGGAGGTCACTGAGGGCGTATCCGGCGGCCCCCCACTCCTGGCCCCCGACCGGGAACCTATAGCGGATGACCTCCATCAAGGCCCAGCCCCCGACGGCGCTGAGGAACCAACGAAGCGGCGCCGCCTGGCGTCTTCCGGCCAACCACCATCCGTAGACAGCGAGGAACAGCGCCTGTACGGGCACCAGGATGAGGGCCAGAGGGTCGAGGAGGCCGAGCCACCACATGAGACCACCGAAGAAGAGAACGCCGTAGAGGCTCCCCAGCGAGAGACCCTGAAGACGGCTCGTGCAGTCCCGCAACGCAACTAGAAACAGGGCGATGCCGGGCAGGATCAACAGCCCCGGCCCGAACGGCGGGAAGGCGAGCACGGACAGCACGGCTCCGCCGATGGTGAAGAGGACCGGTCTCACCAGCGGCAGGGTACGGGCGCCGTCGGATATCGGCCCGACATCAGGAGGCTCCTAGAGTCGCGCCGCATGTGGGAAGGTGACGTCTGGGTCGCGGTGCGAGCAGCTCGCGCTGGGGCCGATGTGGTGCAAACCGGGTTCTTCCAGTCGCTCGACACCGAGATGAAGAGCGCTGTCGATCCGGTGACCCAGATCGATCGCGAGGCAGAGACAGCCATTCGATCGATAATCGCCACACATTTCCCCGATGACGCCGTCCTCGGCGAAGAGGAGGGCGGAGCAGACTGGCGCAAGGGACGGGTCTGGATCGTCGACCCGCTCGACGGCACGGTCAATTTCGTCCACCGCGTTCCTCAGGTCGCGGTTTCGATCGCCCTATGGGAGAACGCGTCTCCGCTGATCGGGGTGATAGTCGATGTTGCTCGCAACGACGAGTATGTGGCAGTGGCCGGCGAGGGCGCTTCGTTGAATGGTGAGGCGATCCACGTCTCGGAGACGGCGAAGCTCGACCAGTCATTGGTGTGCACCGGGTTTCCCTACGACCGCCGTGAGCACGCCGCGGCCTATCTCAGAGTCGTGGAGGAAGTGATGCTGAATAGCCAGGGGACCCGCCGATTCGGGGCCGCTGCGCTCGATCTCGCCTGGCTGGCAGCCGGTAAATACGACGCATACTGGGAGCACGGTGGAGATCAGGGGATAAAGCCATGGGACGTTGCGGCCGGCATCCTGTTGGTAACCGAAGCAGGCGGCACCTACTCAAACGAGTCGGGCGAGGTCAATCAGTTGGAGGCCAGAGCGCACGTCGCCAGCAACGGCAAGGTCCATGAAGAGCTGCGGTCCATCGTGGCTCGCACCATGCCCGAGCACCTCAGGTGACCAAGCCCATGTACCACGACCATCATCTCCACCCCTTCGGCTATGCCGCACTGGTCAACGGTCTGGAGCTCATGGACGCCCCCGACCTCGACACCGTCATGCGTCGGGTCTCGGAGCGGGCATCACAGGTGGAAGGGGCGGTCATCGGGCACCGGCTCAACGACGAAGGTATCTCCGATCTGCGACTGCCCACCGCCGCCGACATCGACGACGTCGTTCCAGATCGCCCGGTGCTGCTCTATCGCTATTGCGGTCACATCGCGGTCGCCAACACCACCGCGATGAATCTCGCCGGCCTCGACGAGACGACACTGGATCCGCCGGGTGGGTCATTCGACCGTGATGCAACGGGCAGACCCAATGGCATTCTTCGGGAGACGGCCATCGAAGCGGTTTCACGCGCAGTTGAGCCGCACACGTCTCCGCCCTCAGATGTCGAGATCCTCTCTGCGCTGGCGGGTCTCCGCCGCCTCGGCATCGGGTCTATCACGGGAATGGTGTCGGTCACCGACAACGTGTGGTGCGGAATCGAGGACGAAGTGGGGACGTTGCTGCGGCTGGCACCCGACCTCCCCATCGACATCGACGTGCTGCTCATCACCCGGTCACCAGAGGATCTGCTCACAGCCAAGGAACGGCTCGATCGCGCTGAGGGCCCCGTGCGATTCGCAGGCTGGAAGGACTTTTCCGACGGGAGCCTCGGTGGGCACACCGCCGCCATGTACGAGCCCTTCGCCGACCGGTCGGACACCCGTGGGACCGTTCGCCTGGATCACGAGAGAGCGATGTCGATGGGTCGGCTCTCCGCTGCCAACGGAGGAGCAGTGGCCATACACGCCATCGGTGACCGGGCCAATGATCTGGTCCTCGACACAATGGCGGACCTGATCT
>DASUSU010000341.1:0-5864 GCA_036374915.1 Acidimicrobiia bacterium
CGTAGCGGTCCACCTCCAAGATTTGCCCACTGTCGCCATCCTCCCAGTCAAGTCGTTTCGGCTCGGGAAGGGGCGCATGGCCGGCGACCTGTCGGAAGATGCACGGTCGAGCCTGGGCCAGGCCCTCGCCGAGCGGACCGCCGACCTGGCGGTCGAGGTTGGGCTGATCCCGGTCCTGGTCGCCGGTGACGCCGAGGTCGCAGACTGGGCCTTGCTCCAGGGGCTCCCCAGCATTCCCGATCCCGGCGGAGGACTGGATCGAGCCGCGGAAGACGGGGCCCGCTGGGCCGACCTGTCGGCGAGCCCGTGGATCGTGCTCCACGCCGACCTGCCTCTGCTCACCGCTTCGGAGCTGGAGGCGGTGGAGACGGCGAGGGCGGACCGCGGATGGGCCATCGCCCCCTCCGCCGACGGTGGCACCACCGCTCTGGGAGGAAGAGGCCCGGCGGTCTTCACCTACGGTCCGGGCAGCTTTCGTCGCCACCTGGGGAGATTTCCCGAGGCCGGAATCGTCGTCCGAACCGGGCTGCTCCACGACGTCGACTCCTACTCCGATCTCGCCGCCGCCCGCCGCGTCCCCCGCGGCGCCTGGCTGGCCGGCCTGATCTGATGACCCGTTTCGACCCGTCGGTCCTCGCCCCCGACCCGGAGGACAGGAGCCGGATCCTCGCCTGGCTCGAGGCGGGACTGGCCGCGGTGGAGCCGGAGGCTCTCACTGCCCGCGCCCTGTCCCATCTCGCCGGCACGCCGGCGGTTGTGATCGCCATCGGCAAGGCGGCCGCCGCCATGTCCCGGGGCGCCGCCACCGTGCTCGACGTCGTCGCAGGCGTCTGTGTCTCCGACCATGTCGAGCCGGTGCCCGACAGCATCAGGTTCCTGGTGGGTGATCATCCCGTTCCGGGAGCGGCGAGTCTGCAGGCCGGCACGGCGGTGCTGGAGTTGGTGCGGTCGGTCCCGTCCTCGACCAGGATCGTCGCTCTCGTCTCCGGCGGTGGTTCGGCCCTGTGCGAGGCGCCCCGGGAAGGGGTGCCACCGGGTTATCTCTCCGATGCGACCAAGCGGCTCGTCGCAGGTGGGGCGGCGATCGAGGAGATGAACCTGGTTCGCGCCCACCTCTCGGCGATCAAGTGCGGTGGGCTGTCCCGCGAGGCCGGAAGGGCGATCGAGACGCTGGTCATATCCGATGTCGCCGGCGCCGACCCAGGCGTGGTCGCCTCGGGCCCCACCATCCCAGGTGTGCACGATCCGGAGATGGCGGCCGCCATTCTGGCCAGGATGTCGGTCGACGTTCCCGACCCGGTGCGGGCCGCGATGTCGGTCGAACCTGTCCCGCTTCCCGATCCGGAGGTGGTCCTGCTCGCCGATGGGCGCGATGCCGCCCGCGCCGTGGCCGGGGCGGCCCCGGCGCCCGCCTCAGTGCGCGAGGGATGGCTGCGCGGAGACGCAGGATCCTGTCTCGATGGCTTCCTTCACGATTCGGGCCCGGGAGTGACCGTGGCGACCGGGGAGGTGGTGCTCGACGTGCAAGGCGAAGGGTCCGGGGGCCGGAACACGCACACCGCGCTGCTCGCCGCCGCCCGCCTCACCGGCACCGACGATGTCTTCTGTGCCTTCGCCACCGATGGCGTCGACGGTGGATCCGGGTCTGCAGGCGCCATCGTCGACGGATCGACCCTCCGGCGGGGCGGCGATCCGTCCCCCTCCCTCGGCCGATTCGACTCGGCCACCTATCTGGCCGGCAGCTCGGACCTCCTCCTCTGCCCTCCCACCGGGACCAACGTCTCCGACCTCTGGATTCTGTGGCGGAGGCGGGGAGCTCGGTCTTAGAGTGAGGGGCGGAGGCTGACAAGACATGGAGAAGACCCTCGTCATCACTGGCGGCACCGGCGGCCTGGGCACCGCCCTGGTCCGTCGCCTCGTGTATGAGGACTACCGGCTGGCGCTCACCTACCTCATGCCCGAGGAAGCCGAGCAGTTCGAGGCCGAGTTCGAGGTCGACGAGGACCGGCTCCTCCTGGTCCGGGTCGACGCCACCAACCCCGAGGCGGTCAACACCTTCATCAAGAGCGTCGCCGATCGATGGGGCTCCATCCACGGTCTTTGTGCCCTCGTAGGGGGGTGGGCAGGAGGCCGCGATGTCGGTGAGACAGACGACGTCAGGTTCGAGAGGATGATCGATCTCAACCTCCGCTCCACTTTCTATTCGGTGCGGGCAGTCGTGCCTCATCTGGTGGAAACCGGTTGGGGGCGAATCGTCACGGTCGGCAGCCGGGCAGCCGTCGACCATCCGACCGGCCAGGCGGCGTTCAACGTGGCCAAGGCCGGAGTGGTCGCCCTGACCAAGTCGGTGGCCCAGGAATTGGACGGGACCGGGGTGACGGCCAACGTCCTGCTCCCCTCGGTGATCGACACTCCTGCCACCAGGACGTCGTTGCCCTACGCCGACTACGTGAACTGGCCCACCCCCGACGAGATAGCGGCTGTGGCCCACTTCCTCCTCAGCGACGACTCGGGGGTCATAAACGGCGCCGAGATCCCGGTGTACGGCCGGGCCTAGCCCGGTCGGGACAGCTCGATCCACTCCCCGTGCGGGTGCGCCTGGCCCACGACCCTCGCCCCGGTCCCGTCGTCGATCACCATTCGGGCCCAGTCGTCGGAGGCGTCCAAGAGTTCCATCGCCGCCCTGAAAACGGGTCGGCGCTCCCGAGCCCGATTCGAAATGGCTTCGATCTCGTTCCTTCCCTCCGGGCTCAATTGGGCGACGGCGAACGAGTTCATCACCACAACCGGCTCGTCGCCGGGGAGAGAGTCGAGGACCCGGGGCAGTGTGGCCAGTGCGTCTCCGGGCACCATCTCGATGGGGACCTCCGAGATGATGGCGAGAGCCAGCCGGAGCCGGGCACGACGCTCTTCGTGCTCGGGCCAGATCAGTGCGTCGAGCCAGCGACGGGCCTCGGCGTCGCCGGGGTCGAGTGGGTTGAGGTCGAGACCGGTTCGACTCAAGACCTCTATCGGGTGCAGGCGCGGGTCGGCCCCGCGTGACTCCGCGGTGAGGACGAGGGGGGACTCCGGGCCCCACTCCAGGTGGTCGAACCGGTAGCGGTACCGGTCCAATGCGAGATTGAGCCCGGCGCTGGTCCCGATGTCGACGAGATGGAACCGGTCGAAGGGGGCCATCATCACCAGCGGGAGCAGAGCCACACAACGCCGGCTCTCGTTGGTCTGGGTGTAACGCGCATTGCCGAGGTAGACGATCTCCTCCTCGTGGGCGAGTACGAACTCGCGAAACGGCGGGCCCGCGCCCTCGGGGCCTTGCGGGTCTTCGACCAGGGACGGGAAGTGCCTGGCGAGGTCGGGGTCGGCCCCGTCCATGAGCAGGTACTGGACGGCGGCGAATAGGAGGTTGGGCGGGGGCCGGTTCCCGATGCGATTGATCACCCGCAACAGGTCGGGGTCTTCGGCGATCACCTCGACCAGGTGGGCATAGAGCGGGGATCCGTGGGTGTGCTTGCCCCAATCCCGCAGGTACTCGGGAGTGACCGGAGGTGGCTGCACTAGCCGGGGCACGGGAGCCGGTGCACTCAGTGGATCTCCCGCCGATAGGAGGTGGCCAGGGCGTCGGCGTACTCGTTCCACCGGTTCCCGCTGTGGGCCTTGATCCACTGGAGCCGGGCCCCGGGACGCTGCTTGTACAGGGCGTGCGCCTCTTTGACCAGGTCGAGATTGGCTATGGGGCCGGATGACTTCTTGGTCCACCCCCGCGCCTTCCAGCCGTCGGCCCACTTGGTGACGATGTTCACGATCAACTGGGAATCGGTGTAGACGTCGACCTCGGCGTCGACGGGCAGCATGCGCAACCCGGCGATCAAGGCGGTCAATTCCATCTTGTTGTTGGTGGTGTAGGGCTCCGATCCGCGCGCCTCGTCGACCACTTCACCGTCTCTCACGTAGACCGCGCCCCATCCTCCCGGCCCGGGGTTCCCTTCCGACGCCCCGTCGGTGAACACGCCGCTGTCGGGACCGTCGTCGTAAGAGGCCAGGACCTCGGCGATGGTCAGGTCTTTGCCCTTGGTCCGGCTCGGCGGCGAAGACGACTTCTCAGCCGGCCCCGCCGGCCTCTCGGCGGAGGCGGCGGGACGGCCGGCCTTGTCCCTGCAGTCGAGACACTCCTGCGGGGTCCAGCCCGGGTAGCGATCGAGGACATCTGGCCGGACCTCGAACTCCTCACCGCAACGCCGACAGGTGAACACCGTCATGGCTCCATCGGCCCGGGCTTGGAGAAGATCGAGATGAACTGGGGCGACTTGAACAGGTTGAACTCGTGGTGGGTCTCGATCAGGCCGAAGCTCGCACCGAGACGACGCACCTTGGCGGGCGTGAGCCGATGGCAATGCACCTGTCTCGCCTTGAACGGGGTTCCGTGAAGGATCATCGAGGTGGGGATTGCGTACAGACCCTGGATCGGCTCGGCCGGGTAGATGAACAACGCCCGCCCCCCTGGCCTGAGGACCCTCGTCATCTCCGACACCGCCTTCTCCAACGGTGGGATGTGCTCGATGGCATGGACCGAGACGATCGTGTCGAATGCCCCGTCGGCGAATTCGAGCTCCTCTGCTCGCATGTGACGGACCCGATCCGAGCCCGACACCTCCGCCGCATTGGGGTTGGCGTCGATGCCGACGACGTCGATCCCCCGCTCGGCGAGCCGGACGGTGAGATGCCCCTGACCACACCCGACCTCGAGCACCCGTTCGCCGGGCGTCATGGGGAGAAGCCGGTCGATCCGCTTCAGATGCGACGGATCCCAACGGTTGACCCGCGCGTAGCGATGTGAGTCGTACTCGGACATCGCCGGGAGGCTAGGAGAGGTTCTCGAGATGGGCGGAAACCGCGTAGTCGAGGAGCACCGGCCCGCTGCTGGTCAGAGCCACATGGGTGACCGAGGTGTTGGCCGGCGTGTACAGCGACTCCGAGTGCGAGTCGGTGGTCGAAGTGAACGACGACACGTAGGAACGGATCGCCCCGCCGTGGGCAACTACCACCGTGGGGTCGGCCACGGCGGGCGCGACCCCCTCCACGGTCGCCCGGAACCGGCTGGTCAGCTCTCCCCAACTCTCCCCGGTCTCGCCTCGTCTCAGATCGACGCCGTCTTGGTAGATGGTGCTCATCAGATCGGGCCACTTCTCGTATATCTCGTCCGAGGTGAGACCCTCCCACTGCCCCATGTCGATCTCCTTCAGCCCGTCGATGGTGACGACACCGTTGGCGGCGATGTAACCGGCGGTCTCCTGGGCCCGCCCCAGGGGCGAGGCATACACCGTCGCCGCCTCGCCGTACCACTCACGCAGGGCTCGGGCCTGGCGGTGACCCAGCTCGTCGAGGCCCCAGTCCCCCTGACCCTGCCATCGGGCCTCGATGTTGGCCCGGGTCTGACCGTGGCGGATCAGCGCCAGCACCGTGTGCCCCTCGTCCAGATGCTCCTGGACCGAGTGGGGGCGAGGCCCGAAGTGGGCGAGATCGTTGAATCCGGCGAGCCGGGGCCGCTCCCAGGTCCACACCAGCTTCGTGATCGAGGTGTTCCCGGCAAAGGCGTGCACCCGGCGATTGTGCCCGGCCAGGTGGCGCTGCAAGACCTCCTGGATGAAGCCGCCGTGGGTCACCACCGCGGCCCGCCCATCCTCGTCGAGACCCTTGGCCACGGAGTCGACCGCGTCGAGGGCGCGACGCTCCAAATCGCCGAGACTCTCCCCGGTCTCGCCCATCGGGAGCTTGCGCCGGAACACGGCCTCCCGCAGGTAGTCCCCGTCCTCTTCCAGGATCTGCGCCCTCGACTTTCCCTCCCAGCGCCCCAGATCGAGCTCGAC
>DASUSU010000342.1:0-4575 GCA_036374915.1 Acidimicrobiia bacterium
GGTGTTCTTCGTGCCCCCCAACGGGACCGAGCTCAGATTGGCCAACGTGCGAACCGACCCCGAAGGCTCGTTCGAGGTCGACGCCCGCCTCTCCAACCGGCCCGACACCGAGGTCCAGACGATCAGGGTCAAGAGCCGGCTCAATGCGGGCTCCATCTTCAACCCGGTCTACGTGGAGGGAGAGGACGGCCAGATGCTTCGCTCCCCGCGCTGGTCGGAGAATGCGGTGCAGACCCTCGACCTGATCATCGAGACCGTGTTTCTCGCCCTTCTCGCCACCACGCTGGGCACATTGATCGCCATCCCACTCTCCTTCTTCGCCGCTCGCAACCTGATGCGTGACGTGCGAATGCCGGCACTGCAACTCGGTCTCGCCATCGCCGGCATACCCGTCGGGCTCTACATCGGGCTGCTCGTTTCGAGGGAGTCGCGGCGTCTCGTCGAGATGCTCCCCGACTCCGCTTGGCTTCAGGGCGCGGTCGCTCTGATCGCGGGAGTGGTGGTGGTCAGGTTGATCCCGATCGCGGTCCCGGTGCCGGGGTCGAACGTGACCCGGACGGCGCGGATATCGGCAGGGGTGGCAGCCGCCCTGGTCGGTCTGATCGCCGCCCAGGCCATGGTCCGCTTCTCCCAGATCGGCGGAGCCTGGGCCGCGGCGCGACTCGGTGTGTTCGACTTCGTAGGCCAGTTCGTGGTGTTGTTGGGGCAGATCCTGGGGGCGGCCTTCGATGCCTTCGCCGCGATCGGCCTCGCCGGGGTTCTCGCCTACATGGGCAGCCGATTGGGATACCGGCTCGGACGACGGGTCAGCGGTGGGGTCAACCGGCTGCTCTCGATCCTCGCCGGCGCCCTGGCCGGGGCGCTCTTGGCGATGGCCGTGGGGCAAGTGGTGGCCTGGCTCTATCAGATCGTGGACAGGCAGAGCACCGTGCTCATCCCGGCACTGGTCGGGGCGGTGCTCGGAGCCGCCCTGGCCTGGCGCAGCTCGCATCGGGGGCCGATCGGGGTCGGCCTCGCCGTCTACTACTCCGCCCGCACCGTGTTCAACGCCCTGCGATCGATCGAGGCCCTGGTCCTAGCCCTGGTCTTCGTCATCTGGGTCGGT
The DNA here is from genome assembly GCA_036374915.1 of Acidimicrobiia bacterium. Taxonomy (GTDB): domain Bacteria; phylum Actinomycetota; class Acidimicrobiia; order Spongiisociales; family ZC4RG35; genus JARDZU01. Next base: position 1,106 of record DASUSU010000342.1, read on the forward strand.
CTGGGCCCGTTCGCCGGCGCGCTCGCCCTGGCCCTGCACACCATCGCTGCCAATGCCAAGCTCTACTCGGAGCAGGTCGAGAGCATCAACGCCGGACCGGTCGAGGCGGTGCGGGCAACGGGGGCGACCAGGTTGCAGACCGTGGTCTATGCCGTGGTGCCCCAGATCGTCGCCCCCTACATCTCCTTCACCATGTATCGCTGGGACATCAACGTCAGGTTCTCCACCATCATCGGCTTCGTCGGCGGCGGCGGGATCGGATTCCTGCTCCAGCAGAACATCGGGCTCCTCGATTACCGGGCCGCGGCCGCCCAGATGCTCGCCATCGCCATCGTGGTGGCCACGATGGACTGGGCCAGCTCCAGGCTGCGCGAGCGGTTCGTCTAGAGGCCGATCCGGGGAGGAACCACCCACTCGAACGCGGGGAGCCGGGCGGGGATGGCCTCTACCCTGGGGTCATGGACGGGATGCTGAGAAGGACCCGGATCGAGCGGGAGCGGCTGGAGCACGAGCTGTTGGCTCCCATGGCGACCAAAGCGGACCAGTCGACGGGCAGGGCCGAGGAGGAGGAGCCCGACCAGTTCCGCACCGCCTTCGAACGGGACCGCGACCGCATCGTCCACAGCAAGGCGTTCCGACGGCTCAAGCACAAGACCCAAGTGTTCCTCAACCCCGATGGCGACCACTACGTCACCCGAATGACCCATACCATCCAGGTCAACCAGGTCGGGCGGGCCATGGCCCGGGCCCTCGGTCTCAACGAGGATCTCACCGAGGCGATCTGCCTCGGTCACGACGTCGGCCATTCCCCGTTCGGGCACACCGGGGAGGAGGCGTTGTCCCCGTTCGTCGAGGGGCACTGGCTTCACTCCGCCCACGGGGTGCGCACCCTTTCCCAGATCGAGCCCCAGAACTTGAGTGCCGAGGTCCTGGACGGGATCCGGGCCCATTCCTGGCGGATCGACCCGCCACCCGGTACCCCGGAGGGCCGTCTGTGCCGGTTCGCCGACCGGATCGCCTATCTCACCCACGATGTGGCCGACGCGCTCCGGGCCGACGTCCTTCAGTACCACGAGATCCCGACCCGGGCCCTCACCACGTTCGGGGCGACCTCGCGCGAATGGATCGGGTCTCTGGCGACCTCGGTCATCGAGGCCAGTCACCGGGCGGGAGAGGTGGAGATGGACCCACACCACCTGGAGGTCATGGAAGAGCTGAGGAACTTCATGTTCGAGAAGGTGTACCTCAGCCCGGAGAGCGAAGCTCAGAAGCAGAAGGCGATCATCGTCATCCAGGATCTGGTCAGGTGGTTCACCGATCATCCGCTCGAGGTGCCCGACTCGGCCACCACGCCGGGCGCCGAGCCCCTGGACCGTGCCATCGACTACGTCGCCGGCATGACCGACCGATTCGCCCTCCACACTCATGACCGGCTGTTTCGACCCGGGCTCCTCGACTGAGCGTTTGCCGGCTCAGACTCTGAGAGGGTCGCGGAGGCGAAGGATCCGCCTGCGTCGTGGGTCGGCTCGCTTCGCCTCGCTCCTCGCTCGCTTGGCTTCGTGGACCTTTCTCATCTCCCGGATCTGACGCTGCCGTTCGGCGAGCATCGCATTGGCGTATTCGGGGCTGTGCATCATGAGCTTCTTCCTTCGTTTGGCCTGTCTGTGACATTGGCCACCGTATGGGATGGGACCCCGGGGCGAATCGGTGATGACTGCCTAGATGTGAGCGGGGGTCCTGCCTATATCGGGCCGGGCATCACCTATCGAAGAGACCTGCTTCATCGCCGATCGCCACGGCCTCGGCCCGGGTGGAGGCGCCCAGCTTGCCCAGGATCGCCGAAACGTGGTGGTCCACGGTTCTGCTCGAGACAAAGAGCCGATCGGCGATCTCGGCGTTGGTCATCCCCCCGGCCATGTGCCCGAGCACGTCCATCTGCCGGGGGGTGAGGCCGAACGGGTTCTCCCTGGTCGCCCGGGTCGGCCCCCGCGGCACCCCGCTCACGCCGGCAGCGACCAACTCCGAGCGCAGCCGCGCGGCGAGTGGCGCGGCACCCAGGTCGTCGAAGATGGTGAGCGCCTCCAGCTTGGACTCGGTGCTGCCCTGGCTGAGCGCAACCGCCCGGTCGTAGGGAATGCCTCGCTCCGCCCAGAACGCGGCCGCCTCCCCCCACTGCCCTTCCATGGCGAGCCGGTAGGGCTCGGCGACCCCGTGCGGGGGCTCTTCGATCTCCCCGATCAGATAGAGCCAGAAGGCCAATTCACCTCCCCGCCATGTCGGATCGCGCTCCAATGACTCGGCCAGGACCTCGCGGAGACGGGGGAAAACGGCACGATCGAGAGCGCCGCCGATCCAGACGAACTCGGCCATGCTGCTCCCCGCCGGGGCGGTGCGCTGGATCTCTCCGGTCTGCATCGCGGGCTCCCAGCCCTCGAGGAGATGATTCTTGGCCTCCGGGTGCCCGGTCCGAGCCTGGAGCCGGCCCAACAGCGAGTTGGCCACCATTCTCGCCGTCGCCAGCTCGAAGTTCTCCAGAACGTAAACCGCGTTGGCCTCTGCATCGGCCCAATCCCCCCGCATCTCGGAAATCAGACCGCGGGCGACCACGGCGTAGGCCTCGAAACTGGGGATCTCCCGATCCATTGCCAGCTCATGGGCCCGGGCCACCCAGGTCGCGGCGGTGTCCAACTCCCGGAAGCAAAGGGCGGACCACCCGATGTTGACCGCGGCGCGCATCTGCTCATGAGAGAACCCGAGCTGCGCCGACATGGCGAAGCTCTCCTCCACCTCCTCCATTCCCTCCGGGAATCGAGATCCCATCTTGACCGCACCGACATTGTTGAGGGCATGGGCTCGTGCCTCAGTCGGACCGTCGCCCGCGGCAGCCATCGCCTTCTCCGCGTACTCCAGGGTGCGCTTCTCGTCGCTGGCCAGCATCGCCAGCTGGGAGATGGTGGAGTAGGCGAAGGCGAGATCGTGGCCGCCCACGCCCTCGAGCACGGTGGCGGCCTCGTTGGCCAATTCGACCGCGGAAGCACGTCGGTTGCGAACCCAGGCGATCCGGCTCGCGATGAGGAGAGAGTTGCCCAGCTTGGCCGGATCGCCCAGCCTCCGCCGGTATGAGATGCCGGTTTCAATGATCTCCTCGGCCCGTGTGTTCTCGTTGCCGAGATACTCCTCGTAAGCCCACAGGTCGTAGTGGTCGGCGCACATCTCGGCATCGAGACGGTCCAGGTAAGGCTCGAGCGTGCGGAGATGGGCAACCGCCTCGCTGTGACTCTCCATGTCTGCGGCGCGGCGGGCGGCGAGCGGGGCGAGTCGGAGCAACGACTCGATGTCGGCCCCCATCCGGGCATGGTGAGCTGCCCGGGCGACGTCGTAGCCGAGACGCTCCACCGCCTGCAACACCAGGAGATTCAGCTCGCGTCTCCTGACCTCGGGACGCTCGGACTCGACGGAACGGCGGGCCA
>DASUSU010000343.1:0-4143 GCA_036374915.1 Acidimicrobiia bacterium
GCCCCGGGCGATCGAGGTTGAAGGCGAGGTGGTCGGGTTCCTCATGCTCGAGATCGACCCCGACGAAGAGACCGGGCGTCCGTTCTGGTTGTGGCGCCTGATGATCGGGGCCGACCATCAGGGCAACGGCTACGGACGGCGAGCTCTCGAGGGGCATGCCGGGAGGTTCGGCGTCGGGGAGGCACCGAGATCTACACGAGTTGGGTGGAAGGCGAAGGCAGTCCCGAGCCTTTCTACCTCGCCTTCGGGTTCGAGCCGACCGGCGAGTACGACGAGGGGGAGCGGGTGGCGCGGCTGCTTCTGTGAATTCCGCTTGACAGGATGCCTAACATTGTTCGATAATCCGAACAATGTTAGGAACAAGCATTCGCCAGCAGCGCCAGCGTGATGCCCGTGACTTGATCCTGGCTGCGGCCTGGGACGTGGTCCGGGAGGAGGGACTGGGAGGGTTGACGATGCGAGATCTGGCAGCTCGTGTGGGAATGAGGGCCCCGAGCCTCTACTCCTACTTCGCTTCCAAGAACGACATCTACGACGCCATGTTCCGCCAGGGCTACGAGCAGATGGAGGCGAGTATGCGCCCCTTTCTCGACCTCGACGAGTTGGACCGGGAGACCTTCCGGGCCGCCAGCCGGGTCTTCTTCGACTTCTGCACCGAGGACCCCGACCGCTATCAGCTGCTCTTCCAGCGCACCCTTCCCGGGTTCGAGCCGTCGCCGGAGTCGTTCTCCCTGGCAGAGGCACTCATGGCGAAGCTGCAGGCGGCCCTGACCGAGTTGGGAGCGACCGAGCCGTCCGACGTCGACATGTGGACGGCGATCAGTTCGGGTTTGACGAGCCAGCAGATCGCCAACGACCCCGGGGGGGACCGGTGGAGCCGGCTGCTCGACGAAGCCATCGACATGTTCTTCGCCCATATCGACAGACGCCTCGAACGAGAAAGGAAGCGATGACAGCCACCGCGATCGACATCGGGGAGGTTCCTCCCATCGCCCACGAGGAGGCCCTTCTCCTGGCGAGGGAGGCGTACGCCCGCTTCGCGCGGGTGCTGGCGGAGGTGGAAGACAGGCAATGGTCCTATCCCACCGACTGCACCGGATGGTCCGTCCGCGACATGGCGGGCCACATGCTCGGCGCCATGCGCTCGGCCGCATCCTTCCGCGAGTTCGTCCGCCAGCAGCTCGAGGTTGCTCGTCGGGCGCGGAAGAACGGCCTACCGGCGGTGGACCACATGACCGCCCTGCAAATCGAACTCACCGCCCATCTCAGCCCGTCGGGGTTGGTGACCGAGACTCTGGCGCTGGTCGAGAAGGCGGCTCGGGGACGTCACCGGGTCCCGGCGCCGATGAGGCGCTGGGCGTCGTTCCCGGTCGTGATGGGCGACATCTCCGAGCGCTGGACCCTCGGCTACCTGGTCGACGTCATCCTCACCCGCGACGCGTGGATGCACCGGGTCGACCTGACCCGCGCCCTTGGAACGGAGGTGGCAGTAGATGCCGCTCACGACGGCCGTGTCGTCGCCGATGTCGTCGCCGAGTGGGCCCGACGTCACGGACAGCCCTTCACGCTCCAGCTCACCGGACCCGCCGGCGGCAGCTTCGAAGCAGCCGGTGGCGGGCCGCTTCTGGAGCTCGATGCCGTCGAATTCTGCCGCACCGTGTCGGGACGCCGCCCGGGAAGCGGGCTACTCGCTACTCCCGTCCCGTTCTGAGGTCGGCCTGGCCCGACCGCGAGAACGGTCAGTCGGCGGCCATGCCGGTTGGTTCGCCGACCTCCTCTTCGAGCAGGCGGTGGAGACGCTCGGAGTTCGCCTGCATCCCCTTCGCCACATTCCGTCGGAACAGCGGCCAGATCAGGCGTTGTCGGCCCCGAATCGGACCAAACCGGATATGCAGCGTCGTGGAGTTCTCATCGACCGGTCGGAACTCGAAGGTCTGGGTCAGGGACCCGATCATCGGAGCAACCATCCGCAGGGTGAAGTAGTGGAAGGGGCGCCAGTCGAGGATCTCTTCGGTGATGGCGCCCCGCCCGTGGACACAGTGATTGGTGGTGCCCGGCCCGCGGCGCCCCCCGGGATTGGACTCGTCGATGCGGGTGAAATCGGTCTGCCAGAGGAGGCGCTTGTGGGGAGACGTGCAGAAGTCCCACACCACGGCGGCGGGGGCGGGAAAGGTGGCGGTGAACTCGAGCTGCGCCTCGGCGGGAGCTACGAACACCTGCCGTTGCTCCTCATACCGGTCCCAGGCCGACTTCAGGTCCTCGACGTGGCTCCGGATCTCCCCCACGTCCTCGTACCGCTCCCGGTGTTCCTTCATTCCCAGGACCTCCGGGTCCATTCCGAGAGCCACCAGACACGCTTCGGTGAACAGGGCATAGGCGTCGAGACCCAGGAACGTCTTTACGTCGTTCTTGAGCAGACGGTGCACGATGACCACGTCGCTGCCGGTGAGCTCCTCGGATCCGGCCGGCCGGTGGCGAGCGAATCGGCCGTCGTGGACCACGAACTTGAGATCGAGACTCGGGATCAGGCGACAGGCGTTGCACTGACAGGTGGTCGCCTGGAAGACGTCCCTTAGTCGGGTTCGGAAGGCGAAGTAGGTCTGCTCGACCGTGTCGAGCAGCGTGGAACCGTCGATCTCCGACGCGAGGGCGTAGGCGAAGACGGCGTCCCCTTCCAGCTTGCTGATCCGTAGGGCGGATCGCAGGTGGGTCACGACGGATCCGAGGAGATCGGCCAGCACATCCTGGGCGTGCTCGAGCTCAGTGTCGTGTAGGTAGCGGGTGTATCCGGAGACGTCCGCTATCAGCAGACAGCCGCTGTCTGCCGCCGGAAGCATCGAATCGTGAGATGAGGGCTGCACGGCCTCCTCGCCGGAGGGAGTCAAAGCCTACGGGACGCGTGCACCGATCGACGGTCGGGACGGGATCGACTATCGCGGCTGGAAGGCGACGATCGGCAACGATGCCAATAGGTTGGCGGGGTCTAGAGCAGAGCCGCGGCACGTCTGCTCCGATCACCGGCAGCACCTTGGGCACCAGCCTGGCCTCCCAGGTGTGGTCCCGACAGAACCGGTTGGACGCCTCTTTCGCTTCGCCAGGGGTGCGAAACCGCTGAGCCGGGGTTTGATCCAACTCACCGGTCCTCACCCTCAGCGCCGGCTCGCCTCGTATGTTCCGGTACCAGTCCGCCCTCGGACCGTAGGCCGACGCCACCACGCTCTCTCCGGTTGCGCTGTCGAAGCGCATCACCTCGAGGAGGGCGTCGTAGGGACGGCCGCTCTTCCGGCCCCGGTGCGTCAAGACCAGGATCCGCTTCCCGAGAATCCAGCCCAGTCGGGCCCGATACAGCCATCCGGGTGCATCGAAGCCCAGCTTGAGGAGACGGCTGGGTCGGTTGAGCGCGCTCTTACCAGTGCTGTCGCCTATTGACCCGCCACCATCCCTGGGTCCATTCAGGGCCTCATAGGGACCATCGCTGACCGACGCCGCCCGCGACGATCGGTGAGTACGCTCCGCTCATGGCCTACGACCTCGGGCTCGCCGACGACATCCGTATCCGGATCGTGGATCACCCGGGAATCAGCGAGAGGGAGATGTTCGGGGGTATCGCCTTCATGGTCAACGGCAACATGGCCGTCGGCGTCATCGGCAACGAGCTGATGGTGCGGGTGGGCAAGGAGTCCCACGACGAGGCGGTCTCCCAACCCGGAGCCCGCACCTTCGACATGTCGGGTCGCCCCATGATGGGCTGGGTGAAGGTGGCACCCGAGGCCCTCGCCGCCGACGCGGCATTGGATGAGTGGATTCACCGCGGCGTCTCGTTCGCCGAGGGCCTGCCTGCCAAGTGAGCCCCACGCGAAATCAGCGCGATCGCCAGTGCTGTTCCAGCATGTCCGCGTCGAGCACCCGGGCTACGGCCGCCCTGGGTGAACAGCACCCCACCGCCGGCCCGCCAGTGTTTCGGGTTCTAGCATGTTCCATGAGCGTCAGACCGGCTCACCCCCTCGCCGAACCCGAACCGGCGCCGGCTGAGTCCTTTCCCATGCGAACGCGGGGAGACCTCTCGCTCGATGCACAACTCCCCTGTCGGGCGGCCCGGATCCGTGGGGCGCTGGGCCCCCGAGAAGTCACGACCGGCGCCGA
>DASUSU010000344.1:0-9066 GCA_036374915.1 Acidimicrobiia bacterium
TCTCGTCCTGGATCCCCGCCCCGAACGACCACATCAGGCCACGCAGCGCCATGTTGGAGTCGATCTCCTGGGACATCCCGATCCCGAGTTGCACTCCTTCGCTGGCGAAGATCTCCGAGCCGCCCTGGAGCAGGTCGTCGTAGGTGCGGGGGCCGTCGGGCAGACCGACTCCTTCCCACAACGAGCGGCGGTAGTCGCCAGGGTCGGGCACCCATGAAGGTGCGTATGCGTAGTACTTGCCCGTGTTGGGATTGAACGAGGAGCGCCTGGTCAGGTCGAGCATGGCGCCGTAACGGCTCTCCGCCTCGGCCACGACGTCGGCCATGTCCACGACGGAGGGCTCATGCTGGCTGAGCACCGCGATGTACTGCATCAGATCGTGCTCCGGCTGGCCGGATTGGATCTCGGATGCGATGGCGGCCGGCACGTCGGCGACCGCGATGTGGTCGATGGTCACGTCGACGCCGACCTGTTCCCCCCATGCCTGGGCGAAGGGGTCGAACCAGGTGTCGTGGGCGGGAACGAAGTGGCTCCACAGCAGGATCTTGAGCTCGCCGCTGAGTGCTTCCCGTGGCTCGACGAAGGAGACCGCCGGCCCTTCGCCGGCTCCACCGGCAGCGGTGGTCGTGGCGGCGCGGGCAGTGGTGGTGGTGGCATCACCTCCCCCGTTGCCGCAGGCGGCGGCCAGAACGGCGGCACTGGATAGCCAAAGGAACTCTCGCCGGGTAACGGCGAAGGGAGCTTTGCGAGGTACCAAAGTGTCCTCCTATCGCAATCACGATCTGAGTGCTTTTTCCCCGGAGTAGATCGGCTCGCCGAACCTAGCAGCCCGATCCGCGGGCCGTCGGCCGAACCGCAATGCCCACCGGCTGCTCAAGGATCGGCTTGGCGGGTCGATGTTCTTCCCCATGGTTTCAGTCGCCGGCCACTCGATGGCCCGCCTCGCCGTGGCCAGGCAGATGAATGCCTTCTGGCACTGGCTGCCCAAAGGGACCAGGCTGCCCGGCCCGATGTGGGTGGCCCGACATCGCCTGCTCCTCACCGTCGCCTGGCTCAACATCCCGTTTCTCGGGATCATCGGGCTGCGGAGCAGCATCGAGCCGACGCATCTCGTCACCGAGCTGTCGATCGTCCTGGTGCTGGTGGCCGGGGTCCACGTGGTGGAGACCAGGACCTACAAGGCGGTGCTCACCGCCCTCGCACTGGTCAGCTGCTCCGGGCTGCTGGTGCACTTGACCGACGGGCTGATCGAGTCGCACTTTCACTTCTTCGTGGTGATCCCGCTGATCAGCCTGTACCGCGATTGGCGGCCGTTGGCGGTTGGGCTGGGCTTTGTCGTCGCCCATCACTCCATCGTCGGAGTTGTGTCTCCCCGTGACGTCTTCAATCATCCGGCCGCGCTGGCCCACCCGGTGCAATGGGCATTGCTCCATGGCATCTATGTGCTCGCCCTGACCACCGTTGTCATCGCATACTGGCGTTTCTCCGAAGGCCTCGAAGGCGCTCTTGCCCGAGAGGAGGCGCTGCGTCGCAACGTCGAGGCTGAGAAGCACCAGATGGAGACAGAGCGACTCGAGCATCTGGTCCGGTCGAAGGACGAGTTCGTCGCATCGGTCAGTCACGAGCTTCGGACCCCTCTGGCGGCAGTGATGGGCTTCGCCGAGATCCTTCGTGACGACCTGACCGATCTCTCCGACGAGGAGCGGCGGGAGCTCACCTCGACCATCGCCCAGGAGGCCTACGACCTCGCCGGCATCGTCGAGGATCTCCTGGTCGCGGCCAGGGCCGAGATCGACGCGGTGCACATCAGCCAGGTCGTCGTCGACCTCGGGGCGAACTGCGCCCAGGTGGTCGAGGTGCTTCCCATCGTGGACCGGTCTCGAATCAGGGTGGCGGACGGGGAGGGGCGGGTGAGAGCGATCGCCGATCCGGTCCGGGTTCGCCAGATCATCAGGAATCTGGTCACCAACGCCATTCGCTACGGCGGGCAGCAGGTACATGTCGAGTTCGCCGAGACCGATTCAGGTGTGGTTCTCACCGTGCGGGACGACGGGACCGAGATCCCGCAGGCGGAACGGGAGCGGATCTTCCTCCCCTACTTCAGCGCCCACGACCCGGGGTCGCTGCCCTCGTCGGTGGGCCTCGGGCTCACCGTCTCCCGCCAGCTCGCCGACATGATGGGGGGACGTCTTGCCTACAGCTTCGACGACGGCTGGAGCACCTTCACTCTCGAGCTCCCCTCGGCCGCCCTCCTCGAGCCCGCCGACCCCGAGCAGGCAGGGTTGGCCGTCTCCGGTTGATCTAGGGCTCCCCAGGCGTATCCGGGCCTGCGGTGGGTCAGACCTGCAGGGTCTCCCCGAGTGCTTGACGGAGCTGGTCGGCCTGGAACGGCTTGACCACCCAGGCGTCGGCCCCGGCTCGCTTCGCCAGGAAGCCGTCGGCCTCCCGATCGAGTAGGAGCACGAGTCGAGGCATCTCCTCGATCTCTGGGTCTGCCCTGATCTGCCGCACGATCGCCATCCCCCCCATGTTCTTGATCTGGAGGTCGATGATGACGACATCGGGATCGTGCTCGGCGACCTTCGCACCCGACAGGAAAGGATCGTCGAGCAGCTCGACCTCCCAGTCACCGTGGGTGAGCGAGGAGAGGACGTCGTTGACCGCCCATGTCGAGTCGGCGATGACGAGGGCCCTGGGCACGGGGTGAGGTTAGTGGCTGCCCCGGCCCCGATTTCTAGGGGCGCGTCGACTCCTAACCTCCGCTTGGTGCGTCGAACCCTGCTCATCGCGGCGTTGCTCTCGATCCTCGCCGCCTGCTCCGGCTCCGGTGAGCCGGTCGGGGAGCCGGGCATCGACGTCATCGACGTGAGCGGCCCGCTCGACGCTTCGGCCCTCGAGTTCATGAACGACTCGATCGAAGGCGCCGCGGCCAGCGGCCAGGAGCTGGCCGTGCTCCAGATCAACTCCCGGGCGGTTCTCGACGACCGGGCCTTCACCGATCTGATCGCGACCTTGGAGAGCCCGCCGCTGCCGCTGGCCGTGTGGGTGGGCCCGGCGCCGGCTGTGGCCGGGGGAGGGGCCGCCCAGATCGCAATGAGGGCCGAGCATGCCGCGATCTCGCCCGGATCGAGCTTCGGGTTGCTCGCGCCGGTCATCGCCGGCGAGTCGGGGGAGGAGGTGGCTCTCGATGGTGCCATCCCCGCCGAGGAGACCGGTCTCGACCTGCAGCCCTCCATCCGTCAATACCTCCAGGACCTGAACGGTGAGACGTTTCAGACCACCGACGGGCCGGTGACGGTGGAGACCATCGAGCCGTTCGAGACGGGGATCACCCTCAAGCCGGTGACCTTCCGCCAACCCGGGCTCGGGGTCCGCTTCTTCAGGCTGGCCGCCACCCCTGAGGCGGCCTTCTTCTTTCTCGTGGTCGGGCTGGCCATCGCCTCGTTCGAGTTCTTCGCCATCGGCCCCGGTGTTGCTGCCGGTGTGGCCGGGCTCTCCCTGCTCCTCGCCGGGTGGGGACTGGTCAACCTCCCGGTGAGACCCTGGGCCGTGGCGGTGGCCGTGATCGGATGGGCCCTGCTCACCGCGGCCTACCAGAAGGGAGGTGTCCTCGCCCTCACCCTGCTCGGAGCGGTCATGCTCCAGGTGGGCGGGACCTTCCTGGTCGACGGGGGCGGGCAGATCGATCCCAGGTGGTACCTGGTGCTCCCATCGGTCCTCGCCGTGCTCTTCTTCTTCCTTCTCGCCATGCCCACCGTGCAGCGGGCCAGGTTCTCCACCCGCACCATCGGCCGGGACGCCTTGATCGGCGAGCGCGGCGTCGCCCTCGAGTCGTTCGACCCTGACGGCGTGGTCGAGGTCAGGGGGGCAAGGTGGCGGGCGACCGCTCACCGGGAGGCGGGTCTCACCGAAGGAGCGGAAATCCTCGTCGCCGGTGTCGACGGGATGTTCCTCGAGGTGGAGCCGGCGGGCAGCCCTCGCGAAAACTGATCCTGCGCTTCCCAGTTTCTTCCTTGCCGCCGGCCTCCACGCTGAGTAGGTTCGGGCCGGTTGTCGCTAGACAGGGAGGAGTCAGGTTGTCCAGCCTGGACGATTGGCAGCTCGACGCGCTGTGTCGAGGCAGCCATGCATATCTCTTCTTCCCGCCATCCACCTTCGAGCGGAAGGAAGAGCGGGAGCGCAGGGAGATGAAGGCGAAGGCGATCTGCGGGGTGTGTCCGGTGCGGGTCCCCTGCACCACCCATGCTCTCCAGATCCGGGAGCCCTTTGGGATCTGGGGCGGTCTCACCGAGGTGGAGAGAAGGAGCGCGCCGCTGGTCGGCTGACCGGGGCGAACGAATCGGGGCCGATGGCCCCTTCTCCGGCACGGAGGCCCAGAGCGCCGGCCTGTCCTTAGGATGCCGGTGATGCCGAACGTCGCCGCCCGGCCGGCCGCCACCGTGATGCTGATCAGGGATGGCGTCGAGGGGATCGAGGTGCTGATGGTGCGGCGCCACGGACGAGGGTTCTTCGGCGGGCTGACCGCGTTTCCCGGCGGCGCAGTCGACCCGGTGGACCGATCCGATTTGGCCTCGGCCGTCGTCATCGGGGACGGCCCCGATCAGGAATTTCGGGTGGCCGCGCTCAGGGAATTGGCCGAGGAGACCGGGCTCGCCCTGATCGGGAGCGGCGTGACGCCGGCCCCTCCAGGGCGCGGGGCCGAGCTGCTCACGGCTCTCGGGGCGGGAGGGCTCCTCCTCGACGGTTCCAGACTCGTCCTCGTCTCTCGCTGGGTCACCCCCGAGTTCGCCCCCACCCGCTTCGACACTCGTTTCTACCTGGCCGGTGTTGGGGACGTCCCAGAGATCCGTCTCGATCCCGAGGAGCTCGTGGCCCACATGTGGATCCACCCGGCCGACGCCCTGGCGCTGGAGGAATCGGGAGAGCTGAAGATGTTCCTTCCCACCATCGCCCACCTCCGCTGGCTGGAGCGGCGAGCCGACGTCGAACAGGCCATTGCCGCATCACGGGGGGCCGACGGCAGGTCCCTGGTCCAACCGAGGCGGATGGGAGACGGCAGCCTCGTCCCGATCCACCTGCCCGACCCAGGATGAGAATCGAGCGAATCCTGGCCGACAACCCGGGACCGTTCACCGGCCCCGGCACCAATACCTGGCTGGTCGAGGCGGGCGGCGAGGTGATAGTCATCGACCCCGGGCCGGTCGATCCCGGCCACATGGAACGGGTTGTCGAGCATGTTGCCGCCCAGACACCGGTCGGGGTCCTGGTCACCCATACCCACATCGACCATGCGCCGCTGGCCAACCCGCTGGCGCGCGAGCTCGGTGTCCCCGCATTCGGGAACTCCCCGGGACCGGACTTCGACCCCGACCTGGTGCTGGTCGAGGGCTCGGACCTGGCCGTCGGCCCGGTCCGGCTCGAGGTCCTGTCCACCCCGGGACACGCCGAGGACCATCTCTGCTTCCGGGTGGGCGACGTCCTCTTCACCGGAGATCACATCATGGGCGGGTCGTCGGTGATGGTCGAGGACATGGGCAAGTACCTTGCGTCGCTGGAGAAGCTCCGCGGCATCGGCCTCACCAGGTTGCACCCCGGCCATGGTGAGGAGATGGGTGACCCGGATCAGGTCATCGACTGGTACCTGGCCCACCGCAAGCAGCGTCACGAGGAGATCCTGGAGGCGATCAGGTCGGGGGCGACCTCGCCGGACGCCATCGTCGAGGTGGTGTATCGCGATGTCGATCGAGCCCTCCACCCCCTGGCGGCGCGGTCGGTGCAAGCCCATCTCGAATTGATGTTTGAGCAGGGTCGGATAGCCTCTAGCGGGCACGATCTCGTCGTGCTGCCCACCAAAACCCCGTGAAACGCCTTGCCTGGACCGTGTTCTCTCTACTCGTCATGGCTCTGGCCATCCCGGCCATCGCCCAGGTGACCGACGAGGACATCGACCGCGCCCGACGCGAGGTCAACGCGATGTTGGCCGAGTCCCAGGCCTTGGGCGAAGAGGTCCAGGCGGCCTGGGCGCGCCAGTTCGCCCTGGAGAAGGAGATCGGCGACCTCACCGCATCGATCGACGTGGCTCGGATCAAGATCACCGAGACCGAGCAGAAGCTGGAAGAAGTCGCCGTGGAGATGTACATGGGAACCTCCACCGCCAGCTCGGTCAGGCTCCTGTTCTCCTCCAGCGACCAGAGCTATGGGGCAGGGGTCGAATACCTGCGCAACGTGACCGGAGCGGACGTCGACGTGATCAACCAGCTCCGCTCCTATCGAACCGAGCTGGACCGCCAGACCGAGCGGCTCGGCGAGGCTTCGTTGGAACAGGCGGCGGTGACCGCGGAGTTGGAGGAGAAGGCCGGGGAGCTCCAGGTGCGATTGGCCGATGCGCAGGCCGTCTATGACAGACTGGTCGCGCAGCAGGCTGCCGAGGAGGAGGCGCGACGCCGCGCCGAGGAGGAGGCTCGCCGACAAGCGGCAGAGGAGGCCGCCCGCAACGCCACGACCACGACGCTCGGGTCTTCGCCGACCACCGTGGCCGGTGACGCGGGATCCACGACCACCGTCCCCGAGGAGACCGCAACCACCTCTCCACCACCTCCACCGCCGGCGTCGAGTGGCGGGGCCTGCCCGGTTGCCGGCGCGGTTTCCTTCAGCGACACCTGGGGCGACCCTCGCTCCGGAGGGCGGTCCCACAAAGGGGTCGACATGATCGCGGCGCGCAACACCCCTCTGGTCGCGGTGTTCTCGGGGCGGATCCAGCGTCTCAGCAGCGGAGGGTTGAGCGGTCTCGCCATTTGGCTCCGGGCCGACAACGGCGATCAGTTCTTCTACGCCCATCTGGAGAGCTATGGGGACATCGCCGCCGGGCAGAACGTGTCCGAAGGCCAGGTGATCGGGTACAACGGGTCATCGGGCAATGCCCCCGCCAACCTTCCCCACCTGCACTTCGAATACCACCCGGGCGGCGGGTCGCCGGTCAATCCGTACCCGCTGGTGCGCTCCCTGTGCGGGTAGTAGGGCGGGGGTGGCGCCACCTCCCCCAGAACGCCGAAAGAGGACCCTTTCGGGTCCTCTTCCGATCTAGCCTCCCTGATGCCCCCAACCCCACTCACCGAGGCACGTTCTGACCGTCATCTTCGGTGACTTCGGCTGTTGGTTAAAGGACTCTTGCAGAGTTGCTCGTTATGACTAGTCCCCGGGTCGGACCATCTCATCTGGCAGCGACACGACCCCGCGCCGGCTGCTTCAATGCGAGCTCCGCATCCGAGGAGGAGACGTTTGACCACCCCACCAGAGTTCCCGACCGAGACGCCGGCGGCGACCCCGGCCAACTTGGCCCCGTGGGGAACACGCGCCCTCGGCTATCTCATCGACTTCGCCCCGATCTGGATCCTCGATGCCCTCACCTACCGGAGCACCGTGCTGTTCAGCTTCCTCGGCCTGATCTCCTTGGGCTATTTCATCTACATGGGACATCTAGATGGTCTGACCGGGCAGACGCCGGGCAAGGCGATCATGGGGATCCGGGTGGTCAATCTCCAGGGCGAGGTGATCGGATCCGGGTCGGGCATCGCTCGCAAGTTCGCCCACATCGTCGATGGCATCGTGTGCGGGCTCGGGTTCCTGCTGCCATTGGTCGATGCCCAGCGGCAGACCATCGCCGACAAGATCGTGAACACCTACGTGGTCGAGGGAGTCGAGAAGAAGCCGTTCTCCGTCGATCTCTGGTTCCCGCCCAAGAGCTGATCGGCCCCGAGACACAGCAGCCGGTCCACCTCTAGGCGGGCAGCTCCTCCAGCTCGGTGAGGATCTTGGCGATTCGACCGGTGCAGGTCTCCATGTCGGCCGGGGGAAGGAGCCGGGTCAGGGTTGCGGCCGCGTCACGCAGGGCGGCTCCCGCCGCCGAGCCACCTGTGGTGGTGACCACCGGCACGCCGTGATCGCCCCCGGGCACCACCTCGGGATCGAGCGGGATCGACGCGATCAAGGGGACTCCGAGGTCCCCGGCGAGCTCGGCGCCCCCTCCGCTGCCGAAGACGTCGTGGACCCGCCCACATTCGCAGGCGAGCCCGGCCATGTTCTCGATGACGCCGACGATCGGCATGTGGGACCGCCGAGCCATGTCGGCCACCCGCACCGCGACCTTCTGCGCCGCCCGCTGTGGGGTGGTCACCACCACCATCTCGGCCTGGGGGAGCATCCGGGTCAGAGCCATCTGGATGTCACCCGTGCCCGGGGGGAGATCGATGATCAGATAGTCGAGCTCGCCCCACTCCACCTGCTTGAGGAACTGCTCCAGGGCCTTGGACAGCATCAGGCCCCGCCACATCAACGCCGTCTCCTCGGTTTCGATGATCAACCCGGTCGAGACCAGCTTCACCCCCTGGGCCATGACGGGGACGATCAGCTTGCTGTCGCCGTCTGCCTCGAGGCGATCCTCCACTCCCAGCATCCGAGGGGTGGAGAACCCCCAGATGTCGGCGTCGAGCAGACCGACCCGATACCCGGACCGGGCCAACGCCACGGCGACGTTGACCGAGATCGACGACTTCCCCACCCCACCCTTGCCCGATCCGACCGCCACCACTCTGGTGGCGGGCCCGACCTGGGTCGCTTCGGCGCCCTCGCGCGCCTTGGCCCTGGCCACCGACATGAGACCGGCCCTCTGCTTCTTGGTCATGGCCGTGGTCCGGATCTCGACCTGGTCGACACCGGGCATCGACTCCACCCGTCGACGGGCATCGCCCTCGATCTGGTTGCGGAGCGGGCATTCGGCGACGGTGAGGGCGATGCCGACCACCACCGAGGCGTCGACCACCTCCACATCGGTGACCATGCCCAACTCCACGATGTTGCCGCCGAGCTCGGGGTCACGGACCCCTTGCAGGGTGCTGATTACGTCGTCGCGGGTGATCATTGCCCCTCAATGGTAATTTCCACTACGGATGTAGTGGGAATGGCCCTGTGCCCAGAGTTGGCTAGTATGAGTCGGGTAGGCAACCAGGTCAGGAAATGACACAGATCCTCAGCATCAAGTCGAACAAGCCCGAGAAGACGGTCAACGTC
>DASUSU010000345.1:0-5743 GCA_036374915.1 Acidimicrobiia bacterium
AGTCGAACTTCTCCACGGCGCGGATCAGGCCCAGGTTGCCTTCCTGGATCAGATCGAGCATGTCAACCTTGCTCCCGGCGTAGAGCCGGGCGTTGGAGACGACGAGGCGAAGGTTGGCCTCGACGAATCTCTGTCGGGCCCGTTCCCCGGCCTTGACCGCCCGCTCGAGACGGTTTCTCTCCCCCGGATCGTCGACGCCGGCCTCGAGACGACGGCTCGCTTCGGCTCCGGCCTCCATTGCCTGAGCCAGACGCACTTCGTCGTCCGCGCTGAGCAAATCGTGCTCGCCGATGCCGGCCAGATACTGGGTGAGGGTGTCGCTGCTCAGACCGCCGCTCTCCTTGAAGAGCGCCGATTCCTTGCGACTGATGGCGTTTCCCTGATTTGGCACAACTAACCGAACACTCGTTCGTCAATGGACATTCCGGCAATATCAAAGAGTCGAATCGCGCCCTCCGGGGGCGTCTTCGATCGACCTAACCTCGGCCGGTGACCGAGACGTGTCCCGGCTGTCATGTCGTTCTCGACGCGATCGACGGGCCCGTGCATCGCTACATCGGAGCCTCTCCGGGTTGCTGGGCCCAATACACGCGGCTTCTTGCCGGGGACCCTCCCATGGGCGGAGCCACGTTGTTGCCGCTTCTGGTCGATGCATACGCCGCTCAACACCCCGGGGGCAACTCGGCACAGGCAACTCAGTCGGTGGCGGTCCATCTCGTGGTTCTGGAGTCGGTGCTCGGTCACGGCATGCCGCTGGACCGGCTCGCACCGCTCCGGGTTGCCGCAGTGGAGATGGGTCGGCGGGGGCAGGCCTACCCGAAGCTCGAGCCGGCACCTCGCTCGTGGGAGCTGACCGTGGTCGACATCGTCGGCGAGGACACGGAGCCGGAGCGTGCCGTGACATGTGATCGCTACGTCCGGTCGGTTTGGGAGGCATGGAAGGGCTTGCATGGGCCCGTGGTGGATGGCTGGCAGCGAGCGGCGGCGAGCCAACTCGATCGCTGATGCCCCTAGTCGCCCGGCGGCGGCCGGCGGCTCCGCTTCAACTCGCTTCTGGCCTTCTTCTCGGCGAGTCTTCTCTCCTGGGCTCGTCGGCTCGGTTTGGTCTTCTTCCTCGGCTTGGGCTCGACCAACCCCCGCTCCAGGATCGCGACCAGTCGCTCCCGGGCGATCTCCCGGTTTCGCCACTGCGAGCGGGTGTCGGAGGCGGTCACCTCGACGATCGGGCCGACCCGCCGGGACAGAGTCTCGCGGACATCGTCGGGAAGCGAAGAGACGTGCAGATCGAAGCGAAGGGTCACGGCCGTCTCGGCCCGGTTGGCGTGCTGGCCGCCCGGGCCGCCCGAAGTCTCGAAACGCTCGCCGATCTCGGCCTCGGGGATCAGCCATGGGCCGACGGTGATCCCCTCGCCGATCACGTCTCGTCGTAGTACTCGGTACCGAGGTGGGTGATCAGGTCTTCGCCCATCATGTGCCTGAGATTGTTCTTCAACTTGGTCAACTGGATGAACAAGTCGTTCTCGGCATACAGGCCAGGGGCGGTTTGAGGGCTCTTGAAGTAGAACGAGAGCCACTCCTGGACACCGGTCCGCCCGGTGCGGGCGGCCAGGTCCATGAACAGGGCGAGGTCGAGGACGATGGGCGCGGCCAGGATCGAGTCCTTGCACAGGAAGTCGATCTTGATCTGCATCGGGTAGCCGAGCCAGCCGAATATGTCGATGTTGTCCCACCCCTCCTTGTCGTCGCCCCGGGGCGGGTAGTAGTTGATCCGGACCTTGTGATAGAGGTCGCCGTAGAGCTCGGGGTACACCTCGGGCTGGAGGATCTGCTCGAGCACGCCGAGCTTGGAGACCTCTTTCGACCTGAAGCTGTCCGGGTCGTCGAGGACCTCGCCGTCTCGATTCCCCAGGATGTTGGTGGAGAACCAGCCTTTGATCCCGAGCATTCTCGCCTTGAGCCCGGGAGCGACCATCGTCTTCATCAGCGTCTGTCCCGTCTTGAAGTCCTTGCCGACTATGGGCACACCCTCCTGGGCGGCCAGGTCGAGCATGGCCGGGATGTCGACGGTCAGATTCGGTGCGCCATTGGCGAAGGGGACCTTCATCTTCAGGGCGGCGTAGGCATAGATCTGTGAAGGGGTGATCGCAGGGTCGTTGTCCTTGAGACCCTGCTCGAAGGTGTCGAGATCGGTGTGCACCTCGGTCGGTTCCTCGTATGCCTCGGTGGAACCGCACCAGACCATGACCAAGCGGTCGACCCCCTTCTCCCCCCGGAAGCGGTCGATGTCCCCCATCAGGTCCTCGGCCAGGTCCATGTGGGTCGCCCCCTCCTTGACCTGGTCGACTGCTTCGAGGTTCTTCACCCAGCGATGGGAGAACACCGCCGGATAGGGCTTGACCGATCTCAGCTCGTCGCCGATGCCCTCGATATCCTTGGGGTCTAGCACCCCGGCTTTCATCGCCGATGTGTAGGCATCGTCGGAGTAGGGGTCCCATCCCCCGAACTCGAGGTCGTCGAGAGAGGTGAGGGGCACGAAGTCCCGGATCAGGGGGTTGCGGCCCTCGGTCCTCTTGCCGAGACGGATATGGGACATCTGGCTCAGCGACCCGTAGGGATGGGCATAGCCCTTGCGGGCGGCGAGAACCCCGGCAACGAAAGTGGTGGAGACCGCGCCCATCCCGGGAGTGAGGACTCCGAGCTTGCCGGTGGCCGGGGCGGGCAGATGGTGATCGGACATGGAACCTCCTCAGGCAACGATAGGGGAGCGGGTCTGAGACCGGAACCTCCGCCGTAGGCTTCCGCCATGGATCGCGCCCCGGATTCGATCGGCCCCACCGTCGACGTTGCGTTGCTGGCGGACGCGGTCCAGGCGGTTCGTGGCAAGCTGTTCGTTCTCGGCGGAGGGTGGGACACCCTGTGGGTGAGGAACTTCCCCGCCCGTCACTCGAGCATGGCGATCGGGCTGCGGCTCCGGGTCCCCTCCTCGTGGGGAGCAGAGCTGCTCAAGCTGTCGGTCGAATTGCAGGATGCCGACGGCGCGCCATTGCTGGCTCAGCCGCTCGCCCACCAGGTCAAGCTGCCTCGTCCACAGGCGCCCACCGCCACCGATTTCGGCGTCATTCGATCGTTCACCTTCAACAATCTCCTCTTCGCCCGCGAAGGCTCGTACTCGTTCGTGATCTCGGTGGACGACGAGCCGGTCTCCCGTCTCCGCTTCACCGTCCGGGCCCGACCTGCCGAGACCCCACCGGCGCCCTGATCCCTCCGTGCGCTCACTGCGCGCAGCCGCCACTGTCGGCGCGGAGTTGGTGTAGCCCGGAGCCAGCTCATAGGGTCGGTTCTGCGAGGGACCCAGGAACGTCCCTCGTTTTGTTTGCCGAGCATTGGAGACTTCATGTCGCACCGGGGGAAGACTTCGCCCTTTCTGATCAAGACGCTGGCCGTGATGGTGGCCGTGGCCACCTTCGTCCCTGTGCTCCCCGCACAGGCCGCGCCCGAACCACCGTTCGAGATCAGCTTTCCCCAGGAGACGGCTCCTACGGTGTTCTCCTCATCGTTCGGGGCGGGGCGGTCAGGGGGTCGACGTCACACCGGGAACGACCTGATGGCGCCGAAGATGACCGAGGTCTATGCCGCCGCCGACGGGATCATCACCGTGATCGACACCTCCAGCCTCGCCGGGCGATACGTCGAGATCGCCCACCAGGACGGGTGGTCCACCCGCTACATCCATCTCAACAACGACGACCCGGGCACCGACAACGGGAGCGCCGACTGGGCGCTGACCGTCGTTGCCGGTCTTCGTGTGGGCAGCCGGGTCGAGGCCGGCGAGCACATCGGGTACGTCGGGGACTCGGGCAATGCCGAGTGGGCGGGGTCGCACACCCACTTCGAGATCGCTCACGAGGGCGGGGAGATCGATCCCTACGACTATCTCAAGGCGGCGTATGCCCGAGCCGTCGAGCGCGAGTCCCAGGTCGCCCGTGACATCGTGCGCCCCGGAGAAGCCAACCACGTGTCCTGAGTAGGGGGCGGTCCTGCTCCCCTAGACCTCGGCGTCGCCGGCGTATCGCGTCTGAGCGAGAGACCGGGCGTCGTCGAGGGCAACCACCTCGTCGACGAGACGGGGGTGATCCGGTGACACTGTCGCCACCTCCTCGACCGATACCGGGGGAGTCTCCCCGTCGTGGACCCAGATGACTCTGGTGACGCCGGAGGCCGCCACGGCATTGGCCCATGCCCGCAACACCTGCTCCTCGGACGAGGCGAATGAGCGCTCACGCGAGTCTCGTGCCGCCTCGGCGACCAGCACCGCGGTGAAGCAGTTCATCGATGCCCCCTGGACATGGCTGTCGTCGGATACATCGCCCAGGGCGACCTTGACGCCGGCCCTCCTCAATTCGGTGGCGGCATCGACATCGGTGACGAACACCCGAACTTCCCGCCCCGGCTCGACCAACCCTTCGACCACCGCCCGCCCAACCTCTGTGTCGGCCCCGACAACTATCACCGGCATGACGCGAACCTAATGTAAGGCGTCACGTATACGTGACGTGGTGCATTGAGTTGGGAAGACCAGCGCTCGTGGCATTTGATGCGGCCCCTGGTGTACTACCTGCGGGAGGACTTCATCCCGCCCCGCCTCGCCGCAGGCGCCGACGTCCTCGACTTCTCCGCCGGGCTCGGTGACCTCTCCCGGTATCTGGTCGAGTCCGGGGCGAAGACGGTCACCGCCACGCTGCCCGATGCCGGCGCTCCCAGCTCCGAAGGCCCGATCAGGTGGCTCGAGGGAGTGGCCGCCCAGAACATCGCAGAGCGTCTGACCGGATACTCGTTCGACGTGGCCGCGGCCCGGATGGTGTTCCAGTTCCCGACCTGGGAGGGGGATCGCGCCGACCCCGACACCATGGTCCAGCAGTTGGGCCAGGTGCTCCGCCCCGGCGGCCGTCTCGTCATCGCCTTCCACCAATTCAGGGCGTTCGAATCGGTCCCGGCGACGGGTCCACCCCCCACGGTCGACCAGGCCCTGGACAACGCCACGGGGGAACTGGCCCACCTGGCCAGAGTGGTCCGCTATCTGGGCCTGCCCCCTCGGGAGGGACCGTTGGGGGAGACCGGCTTCGGGCTCAAGGTCCCGATGCTGGTCACCACCATGCAGACCCACGGGTTCGACATCGAGACCGCGGATCATCCCGAGCCGTTCACATTCCCACTCGACCTGGACGCGTTGAGCGAGGACGAGATCGTGGAGTTGGGTGATCGGGTGATGGACTTGAAGCGCCGCTATCTGGCCGATCCCGACCAGGACCCCTATCAGCGGCCGCAGACCGTTCGTCGCATGTTGACCGATTTGGGCCAGTTGCTCGAGTTCGCCGCCTGGCCCATCGTGAGGGTCGTGGCCAGGCTGCGCAGCTGACCCGTTTCCGCCAGCCCGCTTCGTCCGGTACAATCCCACTATCGGGATAGTGGAAATTCCGCACCCCGCGATTCCGTTGACAAAGAAGCCGCTATCAAAACGACTTTCGAGGTGATTGCCCCGTGGCAACCGTTGACCTAGATCTTGGCGCCTACCAGCTCGGCTGGCACGACGAAATCGAATACGCCTTCACTCCGCGCAAGGGCCTGGATGAGGACGTCATTCGAGAGATGTCGGCCATGAAGAAGGAGCCGGAATGGATGCTCGAGTTCCGTCTCAAGGCCTACCAGCGCTTCCTGCGCAAGCCGATCCCGCAGTGGGGCGGCG
>DASUSU010000346.1:0-10155 GCA_036374915.1 Acidimicrobiia bacterium
GCCATCGCCGCCGCCTACGTGTTCGCGGTGGCATGGATGCGACGATCACCCGACAGTCGCTTTCTCGATGGTCAGGTGCTCCCGGTCCCGATCGGGTGGGGGGACAGACAGGCCGCCGGTGACGAGGTTCAGTCTGGCGGCGGTTGGCATATTGGTGTCGGCTCCGTTTCTCGCCTTCTCGGCACGGGAGATCGCTACGGCGACCGGAGTGGGCGAGACCTTCGTAGACACGACACCGCTCGCTCTCGCCACTTCGTTGCCCGAGCTGATTGACCTTGGCGGCAGTGCGCATCGGTGCCCAGGATCTGGCGGTGGGCAACCTCTTCGGGAGCAACTGCTTCAACATGGCAGCCCTGCTCTTCGCCGACTTGGCGTACACCCCGGGGGGCCCCCCTGCTCGGGGCCGTCCAACCCGGTCAGGCGGTGGCGGGGGTCAGTGCCGTGCTCCTCATGTCACTAGCGCTGGCCGCGATCGTGCATGGCACCGAGACCCGTGTAGCCCGATTCGAGCCCGATGCCATTCTCCTCCTGCTGGTCTATCTCGGTGGTCTGGGCGCCGTATGGATGGTCAGCGTCTGATCACAGCAGGGGGTGGTTCGCCGGACCGGTGGCGATGTCACCTGTCGATCTCGGGCGGAGGTGTCCATGGCGACGGCTGCGACGCGGGATCGAGATATGTCGGTATCTCCAGGCCGAACGTGGGTGTCAATTGATCCCTGGGGCGGAGATACATCCTCGACCAGGCGTGCTCCGGGACCGTGACGTGCCAGATGATCCCCATCTCCCACTCCTCGGAGAAGAACAGGTAGTGCATCACCACGAGGATCTGGGGCTTGGTGATCGTCGGCGTCCATTCGGTCTCGCTCGATATGCCCAACTCCGGGTACTCCTGCTCCAGGTGGTTCACGAATCGGTCGCGCAACTCAGTGGCCAGGGGCCTTATGTCATCGGGCCAGTCCACCACCTCGAGAGTCAACGAGTGGCTCCTTTCGACGCTCCCGCTTTCTGCAGTCAGATCCACCGTGATGCTCCCCCCGACACTCTCGGGCATGGCGACCACCGTGAACTCCGCTACATCACCGGGCTCGAGCGCGACCTGCGCGGGCTCCACGGTGGCCGCGCCCGACACCGCTGACGACACGTCTATCGGCGAATCGGCTCCAACCGAGGAAGCCAACACCACGAACAACTGTCCCGGTGTCACCGGAAAGAACTCGGTTGGTTCGACGATCAATTCGAAGGAGGCGCCCTGCCCCTGGTCCAGCGTGGTGGTCGTCTCCTCCTGACCCTCGCCGGCACAAGCCGTGGCCAACAGAGCCAGAGTCGACGCCATGGCGAGTATCCGTCGCACGATTCGACTGTGCCTCGGCCGGCAGCCGTTGACCAGAGTCGAACGTTGGTACCAGCCGGGCAGGATGGAAGTGGATCGTTCCAAGGGGAAATCGGCTCTATCCGTGGCCCGGGCCAGGAAGTAGACAGGAGATGGGCCAACGATGACAGCTTTCGGTCGGCGAGGACAGGTTCGGCTCGCCCTCGCCGGGGACACCATGTTGGGCCGACGCGTGGGCGAGGCTTTGCTGCATCGGCCACCCGACGCCTTGTTCGCCGATGGCGTCGTCGCCGCGTTGGGCGAGGCTGACCTCGTCATCCTCAATCTCGAGTGTTGTGTCTCCACCAGGGGGGCGCGGTGGCCCGACCCGCTGAAGCCCTTCTTCTTCCGGGC
The DNA here is from genome assembly GCA_036374915.1 of Acidimicrobiia bacterium. Classification (GTDB taxonomy): domain Bacteria; phylum Actinomycetota; class Acidimicrobiia; order Spongiisociales; family ZC4RG35; genus JARDZU01. Next base: position 1,724 of record DASUSU010000346.1, read on the forward strand.
TCCACCCCAGGCGGCGGGCGTGCTTGCCCACCTTGGTGTGGACTGTGTCACCCTGGCCAACAATCACGCCCTCGACTACGGCCCGGTTGCTCTCCTCGACACCCTCCTCCTTCTCTCCGAGGAGGGGGTGATGGTGGCCGGTGCTGGGGCGAGTCTCGAACAGGCACGTCGCCCGGTGATTCTGGAGCACAATGGATTTCGCCTTGGTGTGGTCGCTCTGACCGACCACCCCCGCGAGTTCGAAGCAGGGCGTGATGAGCCGGGGGTCGCCTACGCCGATCTGGGTCAGGGATTGCCTGGCTGGGTGGTCGATGCATTGAGCCACGACATTGCCGACGCCGTCCTGGTCACGCCGCATTGGGGACCGAATATGACGGCGCGTCCGGTGTCGAGGGTGAGAAAGGCGGCGAAGTACTTGGTACGGGGTGGGGCGACGCTCGTCGCAGGTCACTCTGCTCACGTGTTCCACGGCGTGGCCGACCGGGTCATTTACGACATGGGCGATTTCATAGACGACTACGCCGTGGATCCTGCTCTGCGCAACGATTTGAGTCTGCTGTTTCTGGTCGATCTCACCCCGGAGGGTCCCCGCCGGCTCGAAGCGGTCCCCTTGTTCCTCGACTTCTGTCATACCAGGCTGGCCATGCCCGATGAGGCGGCGTGGATCTCCAGGAGATTCGTCTCTGCGTGCGCCGAGATGGGCACCGAGGTGGAGATCGTCGGGGATCGACTCGTGATCGAGTGGCCCGGAGCCGACGCCGATTCGGCCCACCTGGCTTGAGATGCCCCGGCGAGGTATGGGACGTTGTCCCCTAGGCGGGCTTTCGGCGATGCTCGATGATTGGCCTATGCCCAACGGCGTGATCATGTGGTTCGACTCCCGGACCGGAGAGGCGAGGATTCGTCGGGATGGACATGAGTATCCCGCCGCCGCCAGCGACATCGACACGGCGGCGCGAGTGCCATCGGCTCGGGTGCACTTCGACATCAGACGTGAAGGCGGAGTGGAGCGAGCGGTGAACGTGACGCTGCGAGCGGGTGGCCGGCACAATCCCCGTCAACACCGTTTTGGCGACCTGGCCGGAGCCCATCATCCCGACGAGAAGGGTCACCATCCCCTGACCGACAACCACCCTGGCACCGATCCCTCGCACGAAGGTCACCCGGTGCGGCTCATCGAGGAGTGGGGCAGACTGGCCAACCTCGACCAGCCGGCCACTCTCCGTCTCCTCTACGCCCCCGAGGCCGTTCTTCACATCGGAGAGGAACTCGTCATGGGCCGGGATGCGCTGATCGATCGGCTCGGTGAGGAATTCACCGGGCCATCTTCCGAAGCCGGCTCGGCACGAGAACGAGACGGGATCGTGGTTCTCTTGTTCAAAGTGGGTGGTCGCAGGCTCCAGATGGAATTCGCGGTGCACCACGGCCGAGTGGTTGAGCAGTGGGTGCGGCCGGCAGGCTCATAGCGCCGGTCGACTCCGAGCTAACCGATGGCGAAGCGAAGCCGGGCGGCGAGAAGATCGTCGGCAAGCCGCGTCTCAGCCATCACGTGCTCAACCGTGCCCCCGGCATCTATCACGGCCCGGGTCACCTCCTCGAACAGATCCGGGACATCGGCGGTCTCGCCTCCGCAGACCCGGCAGACCAGACCCGACGTGAACAAACCGCCACAGGCTCGACAGACCACGCCAGGGAGCGAGGCGCCATCGTGTACGAGCAGCTCTGCGATGGCATGTCGGCCGGCTCCGCGGAGGACGCTGTCGACCCCGACGACGGCCATTGGCCCGGCGGCCGCCAGGGCGTACACCTCTTCGACCTCCCTCATCTCCTCACGGCGCTCGTAATCCGCCTCCATCTCGGAAACGGTCTTGGCCAGAAGCGGGAGAGTCAGGGTGTTGAGATCGACGACGAAGGTCTCGGTCATCGCCTGGGTCTGCCGGTCGAGGAAGGGGAGTAGGGCCTGGGTGATGTCCTGGTGCCCTCCGACCAGGACCAGCTCGACACCCAGATCACGGCGGAGCCGGTACAGCCGTTCGGCGATCTCGCGAAACAGATGGTGGCGCACTTCCTCGCCGTGGTGCCGGTGCCGGTACTCCTCCAGCCCGTACCACCCGGCGAGATTCGCCTTGCGCACCTCCTCGGCTTCCAGCACCTGATGTTCGAGGGTTTGGCCCATGTAGAGGACGAGGATCTCTGCGGTGCGGGAGTCCAAGACGACCGCAGCGACCTTGCGAAACTCATCGAGGGTTGCCTGCAGGGGGCGGAGATAGGGAGCCGGGCCTGCCACTGCGCAGTCCCACACCCTTTGGGGCAGTGGCAGGCGCTCGTCGAGTCCCAGCTCGCCACAGACGAACAGAGCGACACCGGGATCGAGCAGAGTTCCGAGGCTGTAGGCCCCTTCCCGGACCTGCTCGATCGATGCGCGCAGGGACTTCGATTCGTTGTGCCCCAACTCGCCCGATTCGGCCAGCGCAACCATCGGTGCCAGGATCCCGTGCAGACGAGGAGGCATCGACCGCCGCTCCAATCGCTCGGGGTAGAGGTTGATGTACACGGAGAGAATGGGCGCCGAAGTGCTGGTCAGGGACCGCAGCCCCCTCAACGCCCTTTCCAATCGGTCACTCACTCGAGTACCCCCTCGTGATCGTTTCAACGATCGTCGATTCGGTATTTCCCGGGAAGGGCCGTTTGTCCCAAGTTGCGCGCCGTGTTCCCGGATTACGGGGACCATCAGCCTGGAGTCATCCGGGGATCGGGCTCTCCGTGCTGTGCTCGACGAGGTAGGCCACCGCCCCGGCGATGGTGAGGAACCTGGACACATCACGCTGAGGGATGTCCACCCCGGTCACCTCGTTGATGCCGACCATCCAGTTGAGATAGTCCATCGAGTCGAGGTCCAGTTGCTCGGTCAGGTCCTGATCGTCGTCGACGGTCGACTCGTCGACCTCGGGTGCAATGTCACCGAGGACGTCGAAGATGACCTTTCTTGCCTGTTCCGGGTTCATAGCGTCTGTGGCTCCTGTAGTAGTCGATCGATAGCGGCGAGGAGCAGACCTCCCCTGTGGCCGTCGGTGACCCGATGGTCCCCGGACAAGGTGGCGTGGATCACCGGGTGCACCTGCGGCTTCCCCTCGACGGCGACCACCGTGTCGACCACCTTTCCAAAACCCACCATCGCCACCTGGGGCGGGATGATCACAGGGAACGCGGTCTCCACTCCACGGTCGCCGAGGTTGGTCACCGTGATCGTCGGGTCGGACATCTCAGAGCTGCGCAGCCTCCACGACCGCGCCCGGTTCACCAGGTCTCGGAGACGCTCCATCATCTCGTCGAGATCCAGTTGATCGGCATCGTGAATCGCCGGCGCCACCAGCCCGCCCTCCCTGATCGAGACAGCGACACCGAGGTGTATCGACGCCGATGGTCTGAACCCGTCGTCGATCCAGTGCCCGTTGAGCTCGGGGATCTCGCGCAGGCCGAGTGCGGTCGCCTTGAGGAGGAGCGCGGCGGGGAGTATCCGTTTCGAGACCGGGCGCTCCGCGTTCTCCGTCTCCAGCCAACGCATTGCCTGGTCCAGGTCGATGTGAGTCGCCAGGTAGTAGTGGGGTATCTCACGCTTCGAGTGGGCCATGGAACGGGCGATGGCGCGACGCATCGCCGTCAATTTGTCCTCCGGCTCCGCCGCCGGCCCCGGGGTGGGCTGAGACTCGACATCGGCGGCCGTGACCATCCCGCCCGCACCGCTGGCAATGACCCGGCTCAGATCGACTCCGAGCCGATCGGCGAGGAACCGGGCCCGCGGTGACGCCTTGACCCGCTGCCCCCCGTTGACCGGGATGGCAATCGGAGGCGCCGCCGCAGGGGCGGCGGCGGCGCGAACGTCGCTTCGAGTGATCGTGCCGCCCTCTCCCGTACCCTGCACGGTGGAGAGATCCACTCCGAGCTCACGGGCCAGGTGCCGGACCGGCGGCGTCGGCTCCGGGCGACCAGCCGGTGGCCGGGCCGGCAGCGGTTTCTGCGCAGGGGTGGTCGGGGTCTCGGCAGGCGGGGTCGCACTGGCCGGTTGCACCTGCCGGATTCGGGCAAGGGGGGTACCCACCGGCAGCCATTCGGGCCCTGGCTGCACCAGAAGTTCTTCGATCAATCCCTCGTCCCAACATTCCACCTCGAGCACGGCCTTCTCCGTCTCCACCTCGGCGATGATCTGGCCCTTGTGCACGACGTCACCGGGAGCAACCAGCCACATGTTCAACTTGGCCCGGTCCATGTCCGCGCCAAGCGAGGGAAGGAGGAACTCGATCATCGACCGACCAGCTCCCGGGCCGCGGCCACGATCTCGGCGGGCTGGGGCAGGGCCGCCTCCTCCATGTGCCGGGCGTAGGGCATGGGCACCTCCACCGAGCACACCCGGCGGATCGGGGCATCCAGTTCCCAGATCGCCTGCTCGGCGATCGATGCCGCGATCTCGGCGGAGATCCCGGCCGTCTTCCATCCTTCGTCGACCACCACGATGCGATGGGTCGACGCCACCGTGGCCAGGATCGCCTCGGTGTCGAGGGGGCGCAGCGATCTCAGGTCGAGCACCTGCGCTGATATGCCCTGATCGGCGAGCTCGTGGGCGGCGATCAGTGTCTTGGGCAGACTTCCCCCGTAGGTGATCAGGGCGACGTCGGTGCCGGGCCGTCGCACGACCGCCCGGTCCAGGTCGACCGGCCCCCCCTGCTCGGGGAGGTCGCCTTCACTGTTGTAGAGCCCGGCGTGCTCGAAGATGACCACCGGGTCCGGGTCCTCGAGGGCGGTGGGGAGCATCCAGCGGGCGTCCTCGATCGTGGCCGGGGTCACCACCTTCAGCCCGGGGACGTGCGCATACCAGCCTTCCAGCGAATGGGAGTGCTGGGCGGCTAGCTGACGCCCGGCACCGGTGGTCATGCGGATGACGATGGGAACGTGGAATTGGCCACCCGACATGTGCAGGTAGAGAGCAGCCGTGTTCACGATCTGATCCAGGGCGAGCAGGGAAAAGTTGACCGTCATCACCTCGACGATGGGACGCAGGCCGGCGAGCGCCGCTCCGATCCCTGCACCTACGAAAGCCGACTCTGAAAGCGGCGTGTCCCGGATCCGATCCGGTCCGAACTCCTCGAGCAGGCCCTTGGACACCGCATAGCAGCCGCCGTAGCGGCCGACGTCCTCGCCCATCAGGAAGACCCGGTCGTCGCGTTGCATGGAGTCACGAATCGCCTCGCGCATCGCCTCCCGGTAGGTGATGGTTCTGGTCGGTGTGGCGATACTGGTCATGAGGGAACGACCTCCGAGTACACGAACCTGGTCAGCTCTTCGACCGGCTCCCAGGTTCCGGCTTCGGCAAATGCCACCGCGCTTTCGACTTCTTCGGCGACATCATTCTCCATGGCGGCCCAGTCGTCTTCGGTGAGAGCGCCGTCGGCGAGGAGTCTTCTTCTGAACAGCTCGATCGGATCCCTCTCCTTCCAGATCTCGACCTCCTCCTTGGACCGGTACAGCTCGGGGTCGAACATGGAGTGGGCGCGGAATCGGAAGGTGCGCAGCTCGAGGAAATGGGGGCCGCCACCGGATCGAACCGACTCGATGGCCTTGCTCGCGGCTTCCTCGACGGCGAGGACATCCATCCCGTCCACGTCCCACGCCGACATCTCGTAGCTGGCAGCTTTCAGGGTGAGGCGGGTCTGGGACTCGGATCGCTCCAGGGCGGTCCCCATGGCGTAGAGGTTGTTCTCACAGCAGAAGAGGACCGGGAGATCCCACAGTGCGGCCAGGTTCATCGCCTCGTGAAACTCGCCTTCGGCCACTGCTCCCTCTCCGAAGAAGACGGCGGTGACCCCGGGCCGATCGCGGAGACGGTCGGCCAGCGCCAGGCCAACGGCCAGGGGCAGGCCCCCGCCGACGATGGCGTTGCCGCCGTAGAAGCGTCGTGAGGCGTCGAACAGATGCATCGAGCCACCCCGGCCCCGGCTGCAGCCCTCCATCTTGCCGTACATCTCGGCCATGACCTTGCCGGGCTCCATGCCCCGGGCCAGGGCGTGCCCGTGCTCTCGATAGGTGGCGACCACGGCGTCGTCGGGCTGGAGCGAGCCGATGACGCCCACCGCGACCGCCTCCTCACCGATGTAGAGATGGAGGAAACCGCGGATCTTCTCGGCTTGATACAGCTGGGCACACCGCTCTTCGAAGCGTCTGATCCGCAGCATCTGCCTGAGGAGGTCGAGATGGTGGGAGTCGCTCATTCTGTCTCCTGTCCTTCCAGAGTGGAGAGGTCACCGGTGGGGAGCCCCAGCTCCCAGGCCTTGAGCAACCGTCTCATGATCTTCCCCGATCGGGTGTGGGGCAGGTCGGGCTCGTAGTCGATCTCTCGGGGGGCGACGGAAGCACCGAGTTTGACCCGGCCCCAGGCCAGCAGCTCCTTGGCCAGCTCCTCCGACCATTCGTAGCCGGGGTTGAGCGAGACGAACGCCTTGACTACCTCGCCGGCGACCTCGTCGGGCTTTCCGATCACCCCGGCCTCGGCCACGGCCGGGTGCTCCATCATCGCCGACTCCACCTCGAAGGGCCCGATCAGGTGGCCCGCCGACTTGATCACGTCGTCGCCTCGGCCCACGAACCAGAAGTAGCCGTCCTCATCCCTCTCCGCCAGGTCGCCCGACCGGTACCACCCTCCGACGAAGCTCTTCTCGTACCGCTCTTCCATGCCGAGATAGCCCCGGAACATCGAGGGCCAGCCGGGTCTCAGGGCCAGCTCGCCTTCGGTCAGGGGCTCGGACACCTCTTCGGCGGTCCCATCCGGGTTGATCGGGATCTGCCCGGTGTCGGTGCGTCGGAGGATGGTGGCTTCCACACCGGGCAGGGGACGTCCCATCGACCCTGGACGGATCTGCTCGGCGGCGTAGTTGGCCACCATGATCCCCCCGGTCTCGGTCTGCCACCAGTTGTCGTGGATGGGCAGACCCAAGGCGTCGACCCCCCAGATCACCGCCTCGGGGTTGAGCGGCTCGCCGACACTGGCGACGAACCGGAGCGAGGAGAGGTCGTGATCCCGCGCTATCTCTGCTCCCGCCTTCATCAGCATGCGCACCGCGGTGGGGGCGGTGTACCAGACACTCACCTTCTGCTCCTCGATGGTCTGGTACCACCGGTCGGCATCGAACTCGCCCTCGTCGACGATCGAGGTCACGCCGTGAGTCAGGGGAGCGATGATCCCGTACGAGGTCCCGGTCACCCACCCCGGATCGGCGGTGCACCAGTAGATGTCGCCCGGATGCAGGTCGAGGGCATACAGGGCGGACACGTAGTGGTGGAGGACGGCGCGGTGGACGTGGACCGCGCCTTTGGGCGCCCCCGTGGTCCCGCTGGTGAAGTGGAGCAGGGCCATGTCCTCCCCGTCCATGGGCTCGGCGGGAACGTGGGGATCGCCGTCTTTGAGCATGGCGTCGAAGGAGATGGTGCCTTCCACCGACCCACCGACGACGACGACGTGCTCCAGCGAGGGCAGCCGGTCGCGGATTGCGGCCACCTTCCGCTTGTACAGGGTCTCGGTCGTCACCAGGACGCGTCCCTCGCCCATGTTGAGCCGGGTCTCGATCGGCTCCGGGCCGAACGCAGAGAAAAGGGGCGCCGCCACGCTTCCGTTCTTGAGTGCCCCCAGTGTGGCGATGTAGAGCTCGGGAATACGCGACGACAGGGTGAAGACCCGGTCCCCCTTGCCCACCCCGAGCCGCCGCAGCCCGGAGGCGAACCTAGACGTGGCCTCGGCGAGCGCGGCATAGGTGTAATCCTCGACGTCGCCGCTGCGTCCAAGCCAGCGAATGGCGACCCGCTGGCCTGATTCTCCCTCGGCGTGCCGGTCGATTGCCTCGTGGGCGATGTTCCACTTCCCACCGGGCAGGCCGGAGAGTTGTGACTCTGCCGCCTCCCAGCTGAATCGGGCGCGCTCGGTTTCGTAGTCGGGCAGGTTGGGACGAAGACCAAACCCCCCCGTCTTCTCGATGGGCGGATATGGCGTTTCCATTGCCCTTTCAAGTTGCAGCGGTCGGCGCTTGTTGGCTAGGGGCGAAGTACCCGACGAATGTCCCGACTTGGGGACGTTCGGTCGACGCGAGGCCTCCGGGGTTTTGTGACTTTGTGCCCTTCACGGTGCGGACCGCCGGGGCGATGCTCGAACACAGCAGCAGAAAGGCATCGGATGGAGCCGGACTCGGCCTACGTGAGGTGGTTTGGTGATCTCGGAGTCGAAGATGTCGCCCTGGTCGGAGGCAAGAACGCCTCCCTCGGAGAGCTGTTCCGCGAGTTGAACCCGCTCGGGGTGAAGGTCCCCAACGGCTTTGCGGTCACCGCGGCCGCCTATCGGGACACCTTGACCCGGGCCGGAACCTGGCCGCGTCTGGAAGAGGTGCTTCGTG
>DASUSU010000347.1:0-20342 GCA_036374915.1 Acidimicrobiia bacterium
CGGGCCGACCCGTATACCGTTCAATGCGATGATCACTCGGCGGCAGACCAGACAGCTGCATGTGGGCAAGGTGCCGGTCGGTGGCGGCGCCCCGATCTCCGTGCAGTCGATGACCACCACCAAGACCGCCGACGTCGACGGCACCCTGGCCCAGGTGTACGCCCTGGCCGGCGCCGGGGCCGACATCGTGCGCATCACCTGCAACGAGGTGGAGGCGGCCCAGGGTCTCGCCGAGATCGTCCCCCGCAGCCCGGTGCCGATCATCGCCGACATCCACTACCAGTATCGGCTGGCACTGGCCGCCCTCGAGGCCGGGGTGCAGGGGCTCAGGCTCAACCCGGGCAACATCCGCAAGGAGGACCAGATCAAGACCGTGGCCCGGGAGGCCAAGGATCGGGGGGTGCCGATCCGGGTCGGGGTCAACGCCGGTTCCCTGGACAAGGACCTCCTCGAGAAGTACGGGAGCGCGGTGCCCCAAGCCTTGGTCGACTCGGCCGTGACCGAGATCAGATACCTGGAGGAAGTCGACTTCCAGGACATCAAGATCTCGGTGAAGCACTCCAACGTGCCGTCGATGATCGAGTCGTACCGGCTCCTCTCCGAGACGGTGGACTATCCGCTCCACCTCGGTGTGACCGAGGCCGGGCCTCCGCCGGCGGGGCTGATCAAGTCGGTCGCCGGGATCGCCACCCTGCTCAACGAGGGGATCGGGGACACGATCCGGTTCTCCCTGACCGCCGACCCGGTGGAGGAGGCCAAGGCGGGCCGTCAGCTCCTCGAGAACCTGGGCTTGCGCGAGCGCAAAGGGCTCGACCTGATCGCCTGCCCGTCCTGCGGCCGCGCCGAGGTCGACGTGATCGATGTAGCCACCCGCGCCCAGGCCGCGCTGGAGGCGGAGAACCTGCCCATCCAGGTGGCGGTGATGGGCTGTGTGGTCAACGGCCCAGGTGAGGCGAGGGAGGCCGACATCGGCATCGCCGCCGGTCGGGGAAGGGGCCATCTGTTCATCAAGGGGCAGGTGGTCCGGGTGGTGCCCGAGGCGGAGATGGTCGAGGCGCTCCTCGACGAGGCGCGCAAACTGGTGGCCGAAGGGGTCGAGAGCAGGCTGGCCCACGCCGAGGCCAATGCGGCGGAGATCGCCGCCGCAGCCCGCGAGGAGCTGATCCAGATCCAGGGCGACGCCAACCGGTCCGAGGACCGCCGGGCCCGGGTGGCCGAGGTGGCCCAGACCGACTGACCTCCGGAGCGCCCGGCCGAGCTACTACCGTCGCCGTCCGTCATCATGCGCTGGTCGAAAGCATTCATCCCGACACTGCGAGATCCCCCGGCCGACGCCGAGGCGATCAGCCACAGGTTGTTGGTCCGGGGCGGCTTCATCCGCCAGCTCGCCGCCGGCTCCTACACCATCCTCCCCCTCGGGCAGCGGGTGCGGCTCAAGGTCGGCGCCATCATCCGTGAGGAGATCGATGGCATCGGTGGCCAGGAGATGGTCCCCCCCACCCTGCACCCGGCGGAGATATGGCGTCGCTCCGGCCGCTATGAGATGATGGGGGACAACCTGTTCCGGCTGGAGGACCGTAAAGGGTCGGATCTGGTCCTGGGGATGACCGAAGAGGAGGTCTTCGCTCTCACCGCCCTCGAGCTGTCCTCGTATCGGGATCTTCCCCAGATCTGGTACCAGATGCACACCAAGTTCCGGGACGAGCCCCGGCCCAAGTCGGGTCTGCTCCGGGTGCGCGAGTTCACCATGAAGGACTCCTACACCTTGGACATCGACCAGGAGGGGCTGGACCTGGGGTTCGAGAAGCGTCGTGGCGCGTACCAGCGGATCTTCTCGCGCATGGGGCTGGATGCGGTCGGGGTCGAGGCCTCGTCGGGGGCGATGGGCGGGTCGGAATCTGTCGAGTTCATGGTTCGCAGCGAGGCCGGGGAGGACTGGATCGTCACCTGCGCCAACTGCGACTACCGGGCGAATGTGGAGCGGGCCACCTCGGTGGTGTCCGAGGTCGACGACGGCGAGCCGAGCCGGTTGGACCGTTTCCCCACCCCGGGCCTGCGCACCATCAAGGCCCTGGCCGAGGCCCATCCCGAGACGGCTGGGCCCGACCGTCAGATCAAGACCCTGGTCTACGTGCTCGACGGAGAGCAGGTCCTGGTCCTGCTCCGGGGTGATCACGACCTCCAGGAGCAGAAGCTGCTCGACGCCACGGCCGCGGTCGAGGCCCGGCCCGCCACACCCGAGGAGATCAGGGCCCTGCTCGGGGCAGATCCGGGAAGCCTGGGGGCGGTTGGGGTCGACGGGGTGAGGATCATCGCCGACGAGACGCTGCGGGGCAGGGTCAACCTGGTCACCGGTGCCAACGAGGACGATTGGCACCACTCTGGGGTCGACATCGGGCGTGACATCGAAGTCGGCCAGTGGGCCGATCTCAGGGCGGTCGCCTCGGGCGAGCCCTGCCCGGTCTGTGCCGGCCCGCTCGAGTTGTGGAAGGGGATCGAGGTCGGCCACATCTTCAAGCTGGGCACCAAGTACTCGGAGACGTTCGGGGTCTACGTCCAGGACGAGAAGGGTGAGAGCCACCCGATCATCATGGGCTCCTACGGGATCGGCCTGGAGCGTGGGATGGCGGCGGTTGTGGAGACCTCCCACGACGAGAAGGGGATCATCTGGCCGGTCTCGGTCGCTCCCTACGAGGTGGTGATCACGGTGCTGAGAGCCGACGAGGCCGGCACCATGGCCGCAGCGGAGGGCTTGTACCGAGAGCTGGGGGAGAGGGGGATCGAGGTTCTCCTCGACGACCGGGAGGAACGACCGGGGGTCAAGTTCGCCGATGCCGAGCTGATCGGGATCCCCTACCGGGTCACCGTGGGGCCGCGTGGGGTCGAGAGCGGGACGGTGGAGTTGACCGAGCGGCGGGGGATGGAGACCGCGGAATTCGCCCTGGATGCGGTGGCGGCCCATCTCGCCGAGATGGTCGTGCCCCGGCGTTACGGGATCTGACCCGGCCGATTCACCTCGTCCACGTCGATGACCTCGTCCGTCGTCCAGCCGGAACCGCGGCCATGGACGTTGATCCGCGACCCGAACCTGCGAGCGATGGGCTGGTAGATCAGCGCCCGCACCGCCGGGATCAGAAGCAGGAACCCGAGTGTGTCGGTGATGAACCCGGGCGAGATGAGGAAGGCGCCGGCCACCAGGATGGCGGCGCCGTCGACCAGTTCCCTCCCCGGTAGTCGACCTTCACCGAGCTTGCGCCGGATCTTGCCCCACGTCGCCAACCCGGCACTGCGGACCAGGAAGGAGCCGATCACCGCCGTGGCGAGGGCGATCCCCAGCGCCCAGCCAAAACCGATCCGCGTCCCCACCCAGAGAAACGTTGCCATCTCGGCGAGGGCGATCAGGGCGGCAGCCGTCAGAAACCGCATCGACCCACCGTACCCTGGCGCGCGGACAAGGCGTCAGGGACGCAGCCTCGCGCCCCGGCCTATACTGGCCGCCGACAACAAGGACGCTATTTCCAGGTGGGCGCCTTTGGCACCCGCCTGAATTTTTGCGTAGCAACGAAGCCCGGAGCATCGATTTGACCAAGGTTTCCGAGATTTGGACGGTGGTGGAGCCCTATCTCGCCGCCGAGAGGCTGGAGCTCGACGACGTCGAGCTGCATGGCCGCGGGGCGGGAACGCTTCTGCGCGTCGTCGTGGACGGGGAGAACGTGGACATCGACCGTCTCGCCGACGTCTCCCGGGGCATCTCCCGGCTGCTGGACAACGAGACCGGGCTCGACGACGCGTACCGGCTCGAGGTCACATCCCCCGGTCTGGAGAGGAACCTGCGCCGCCCCTCGCACTACGCCAAGTCGGTGGGGCGGGAGGTAGTGGTCAAGATCGCCGACGGCGACTCCAAGATCACGATCAGGGGGACGCTGACCGACGCCGGTGACGACTCGTTCACGATCGAGGCCGATGGCGGGTCGACGGTCGTCAACTACGAAGACGTGCTCACCGCGAAGACGGTTTTCAGGTGGGAGAAGGCCCCCAAGCCGGGGCACTGAAGGAGAATCATGAAGCTCGACACGATGATGGAGGCGATCGAGGTCCTCGCCCGGGAACGAAGCGTGGCCGTCGACACCATCCTCGACGCCTTTGCCAACGCCCTGGTGGCCGCGTACAAGCGCAGCCCCGGCGCGGCGGAAGAGGCAAGGGTGACCATCGACCCCGACTCGGGAGAGGTCATCGTCTACGCCCAGGAGCTGGACGAGGAAGGGAACGTGGTGAAGGAGTGGGAGGACACCCCTGAGGGTGAGGCCTTCGGCCGGATCGCGGCCCAGTCGTTCAAGCAGGTGATGCAGCACAAGCTCCGCGAGGCGAAGCGAGAGCACGTCTTCGAGATGTACGAGGGACGCGAGGGCGACCTGGTCACCGGGCTGGTGCAACAAGTCGACTATCGGTCGGTGATCCTCGACCTGGGCGACGCAGAGGCGATCCTCCCCGGGTCGGAGCGAATCCCGTTCGAGCGACTGGAGCGGGGAAACCGGGTCAAAGCCCTCATCCTCGAGGTCCGCAACGAGGCGAAGGGGGCCCAGATCGTGGTCTCCCGCAGTCATCCCGACCTGGTGAGGAGACTGCTCGAGCTCGAGGTGCCCGAGCTGACCGATGGCACGGTCGAGATCGTCAACATCGCCCGCGAGCCCGGTCACAGGACCAAGATCGCGGTGATCTCGCACGATCCGAACGTCGACCCCAAGGGTGCCTGTGTCGGGGCGCGCGGGTCCCGGGTCCGTCAGGTGGTCAACGAATTGCGCGGGGAGAAGGTCGACGTGGTCCAGTGGCGCGACGACACCGGCCAGTTCATCGCCGAGGCGTTGGGCCCGGCCAAGGTCAAGGAAGTCCACATCGACGAGGAGACCAAGACCGCCGATGTGGTCGTCTCCGAGCATCAGCTCTCCCTCGCCATCGGCAAGGAGGGCCAGAACGCCCGTCTCGCCGCCCGGCTCTCCGGCTACAAGGTGGACATCCGCTCCGACAACGAGGGGATGGCGGAGGAAGTTGCAGAGGAAGTAGCGACAGAGGAAGTGGCGACAGAGGAAGTGGCGACTGAGGACGCGGCCACTGACCAGGTGACCGCCGAGACCGCCTCCGAGGAAGTGGCCGCGGAAGTGACCGAGGGAGCGTCCGAGGAAGTCACCGAGACGGTGGAGGCGGTCGAGTTGAGCGAGACCGGCTCCGACGACGAGGATGCAGTCGCAACGGCCGACGAGGCCGAAGAGAGCGAGTAGAGAGTTTCAACGTGAGGGTTTACGAACTGGCCCGGGACCTCGGGATGGACTCCAAGGAGCTCCTCCAGCAGGCCCTGGACCTGGGAATCGAAGTCAAGACGGCGTCCTCGGGGCTCGACGACGAGTCGGCCGAGCTGCTCCGTCTCGCCGTGGCCGGCGAGGAGCCGGAGGCCGAGCCGGCCGAGGTCGTCGAGCCCGAGCTGGAGACGCCCGGGGCCGCAGCCGAGGAGGCAGAGCCAGTCGCGGTCGGGGCCGAGCCGGCGGCAGAGAAAGAGATCGAGCTGGTCTCGATACCGCAGGGAGCGACGGTGGCCGAGTTCGCCGATGCTCTCGGCGTCGCAGCCAAGGACGTGGTGGCGGCCCTGCTCACCCGTGGCCAGCCGGTGGGTGTGGGCCAGGCCATGCCCGCCGAGGCGATCGAGCCGGTGGCCGAGTCGTTCGGGTTCCTGGTCGAGATCGAGGCCCCGCCGGCGGCGCCGGCCGTGGCCGACCGCCCGGTCTTCGACGACGACGAGTCGCAGCTGGTGCCGCGTCCTCCGGTGGTGACCGTGATGGGGCACGTAGATCACGGGAAGACGACCCTGCTCGACACCATCCGCAAGACCAGCGTGGTCGAGGGGGAGCAGGGGGGAATCACCCAGCACATCGGCGCCTATCGGGTCGATGTCAACGGGCGGATGATCACCTTCATCGACACTCCCGGTCACGAGGCGTTCACCACGCTGCGCGCCCGGGGGGCCAACATCACCGACATCGTGATCCTGGTCGTCGCCGCCAACGACGGCGTGATGCCCCAGACGATCGAGGCCATCGCCCACGCCAAGGCCGCCAACGTCAAGATGATCGTGGCGGTGAACAAGATCGACTTGCCCGGGGCCGAGCCACTGAAGGTGAGGACCGAGCTGACCGAGCACGACGTGATCACCGAGGAGTTGGGCGGAGATGTGCCCAGTGTCGAGATCTCGGCGTTGAACGGAACCGGAGTCGACGAGCTGCTCGAGGTAGTCGATCTGATCGCCCAGCTCGAGGACTACCGGGGCAACCCCGCCACCGAGGCCTCCGGCGTCGTCGTCGAGGCACAGCTCGAGAGGGGCAAGGGGGCCGTGGCATCGGTCATCGTCCAGCGCGGGACGCTGCGGACAGGCGATGCGTTCGTGGCCGGCGCCGCCTCCGGCCGTGCTCGCGCCCTGATGGACGAGAGCGGGAACCAGGTGAAGGAAGCCGGACCTTCGACCCCGGTCCAGATAATGGGCTGGGACGAGGTCCCCGCCGCGGGCGACTACTTCACCGTGGTGGAGAACGACCGGGAAGCTCGCCGGATAGCCACCGAGCGCCAGGAGGAGATGAAGACGCTCAGCCAGGCGATGCCGACCGCCCGCGACCGACTCCAGGGCCTCCTCGATCAACTGCGCAGCGAAGAGGCGACCCTGAACCTGATCGTCAAGGCCGACGCCCAGGGGTCCCTGGAGGCGTTGCGCGGCTCGATCGTCAAGATCGAGAGGGAAGGCGGGAAGATCCAGGTCCTGCATGGGGCGGTCGGGGGGATCAACGAGAACGACGTGACCCTGGCCGAGGTGACCGACTCGGTGATCATCGGCTTCAACGTCCGACCCGAGCCCAAGGCCCGCAAGGCCGCCGAGGAGGCCGGCGTCGAGATCCGGACCTACGGCATCATCTACGAGCTCCTCGACGAGATCGAGCAGATGCTGGTCGGGCAGTTGGCTCCCGAGGAGCACGAGCAGGTTTTGGGGACGGCCGAGGTCAGGGCGGTGTTCAAGGTCCCCAGAGCCGGGACCGTGGCCGGCTGCTACGTGATCGAGGGCGTGGTCCAGCGGGCGGCGCGTGCCCGCCTGATCCGCGACGGCGTGGTCATCCACGACGGGGTCATCGGGTCGCTGAAGCGATTCAAGGACGACGTGCGAGAGGTGGCCGCCGGCTTCGAGTGCGGCATCGGCCTGGAGAACTACAACGACATCAAGGAAGGCGACAGCATCGAGGCCTACCTGATACGTGAGGTGGCCCGGACCTGATGCGGGCCGCGGCCCTGCGGGTCGAGCTCCATCTGCCCACCCCGCAGTCGCTCAAGGAGAAGAGGGCAGTGCTGAGGCCGTTCATCGAGGGGATACGCCGTCTCGGGTCCTACAGCGTCGCCGAAGTCGGCCATCACGACCTCTGGCAGCGTGCCGCGGTCGGAGTTGCCATCGCCGCACCCGACGGTCGGAGCCTGGCCATGCAGATCTCCAAGCTGCGTCGCTACCTTGAGGCGCAACTGGAGGTCGAAGTGCTCGAGGTGCTGATCAGCGAGTTGGAGGAGCCGGAGTGAGAGGCACGAGCCCTCGCATGCTCAAGGTCAACTCGACACTGCGGGAGGTGATCGCAGAGGAGGTGGAGCGTCTCAACGACTCGCGTCTCGAGATGGTCTCGATCACCGGCGTGGAGACCAGCCCCAACCTCAGGCATGCGCTTGTGTACATCGACGTGCTGGCCGACGATGCATCGGCTGCGCTGACCGCGCTTCGCCGCGCCTCCCGGCGGCTCCAGTCGGCGATCGCGGCCCAGGTGAGGATGAAGTACACGCCAACCCTCGAGTTCGCGGTCGACCCAGGGGTGAGCGGCGGCGAGCGCATCGAGGCCATCCTCCGCTCACTCGAGGAAAAGGCCGACCCGGATGCTTGAGCGGAGCCTGATCGAGGAGGCGGCGACGGCCATCGCGAGCAGCCCCCGGCTGGCGCTGGCCTGTCATGTCGGACCCGATGGCGACGCCCTGGGCTCGATGCTCGGGTTCGGCATCGCGGCCCGCACCGCCGGCAAGGAGGTCGTGGCCAGCTTCGGCTCGCCGTTCCTGGTTCCGGCCAACCTCTCCTTTCTCCCCTCCGACCTGCTGGTCGACCCGGCCAGCTTCCCGGAGTCACCGGAGACCATGATCGTCTTCGACGCGGGGTCCCAGGACCGTCTCGCCGAGCTGGGCTCCCCGGCCGGGGACGCCGGCTCCCTGATCGTGTTCGACCACCACGTCACCAACGAGGGCTTCGGCCACATCGTGCTCAACGATCCCACCGCGGCGGCCACCGCGGTCGTGGTGGTCGAGGTCCTCGACTCGCTGGGATGGCCGGTCACCGCGGAGATCGCCACCTGTCTGCTCACCGCCCTGATCACCGACACGGGACGATTCCAGTACTCCAACACCAGCCCCGCCGCCCTGGAGCTGGCCGCCCGTCTGGTGGCGGCAGGGGCGAGACCCGAGCAGATCACCCAGAAGGTCTACGAGGAGGCGCCGTTCGGGTATCTCAAGGCGGCCGGGGCCGCCCTGTCCCGTGCGATCCTCGATCCCGAGCTGAGCATGGTCTCCACCGTGGTCACCCAGGAGGACCTCGATGATGCAGGAGTTGATTGGGGGGACATCGACAACCTGCTCAACACGCTGCGGCTTGCCGAGGAGGCCGACGTCGCGGTCCTGGCCAAGTCCGGCCCCGAGGAGCGGGTCAAGGTGAGCCTCCGCTCCCGGGGCGGCACCGACGTCGGCGCGCTGGCGGTCGAGCTCGGTGGCGGGGGTCATCGTCTCGCCGCAGGGTTCACCTATCAGGGCGATCCCGGCGACGCGCTCGACGAGGTGCGGAAGAGGATCGGGGCGCACCGGTGAGCACCGGCTTCCTGGTCGTGGACAAACCGGGGGGGATGACCTCCAACGCCGTGGTGTCACGGGTCAAACGGGCCACCGGGATCAAGAAGGTCGGTCACGCCGGCACCCTCGACCCGCTGGCCACAGGAGTGGTGGTGGTCGCGATCGGCCCGGTGACCAGGCTGATCCGGTTCATCCAGGAGCAGCCCAAGGAGTACCAGGCAACGGCCCAGTTCGGGGTGTCCACCGACACCCTCGACGCCGATGGCGCAGTCCTGAGCCGGGAGCCGATGATGTTCTCGCCGGAAGAGCTGGAGAGGGTCGCCGCCCGATTCGTGGGGACCATACTCCAGGTCCCGCCCATGATCTCCGCCCTCAAGCACCAGGGACGACGTCTCTACGAGATGGCGCGCCAGGGCGAGGTGGTGGAGAGGGAGGCCCGGCCCGTCGAGATCCACGAGCTGGAGATACGAGCCGTCGGCACCGGACCCTATCCCGAGGTCGAGTTCAGGGTGGTCTGCGGCAAGGGGACCTATGTGCGCTCGCTGGCCGACGACATGGCCGCGGCATTGGGCGGCAGCGCCCATCTCACCGCGCTGCGCCGGACCCGGACCGGCTCGCTCGACCTGGACACCCACGGCCTGACTGTCGACCAACTGGGAGATTGGGAGTCGCATCTCCTCGCCCCCGCCGACGCACTGGGCGACCTCCCCGCGGTCACGGTGAGCGAGGAGACGGCGCGCGGTGTCGGTCATGGCATGCGCTTCGTCGGTGGCGAGTTGGCCGCGGCACCGGAGGACTCGGCGGTGCGTGTCCTCGACCAGTCGGGGGACCTGATCGCGGTCTACCGGCGGCAGGGAGAGCAGGCGAGACCCGAGGTGGTGCTGGCCTCGTGAAGGTGCTGCAAGGGCCACTGGCGCAGTGGGAGGCGCTGGACCCGCCGAGGGCGGTGACCGTCGGCGTCTTCGACGGTGTCCATCATGGGCACAGGTTGATCCTCTCCCGGCTCGTGGCCGCCCCTTTCCCGTCCACGGTGCTCACCTTCGACCCCCATCCGGCCGAGGTCCTATCCCCGGGAACCAACCCGCGTCTGATCACGACCGTGGACGAGCGAATCGAGCTTCTGCAAGGGGTCGGGGTCGACTCGGTCGGTGTCCTCGACCTGTCCGAGATCCGCCATCTCGAGCCGGAGCAGTTCGTCACCGGGGTGCTGGTCGCCAAGCTGGGTGTTCGCCTCATCGTGGTCGGGTCCGATTTCCAGTTCGGCAGGGATCGTGCCGGTGACCCCGAGTTCCTGAGAAAGGCCGGGGAGGCGCACGGGTTCGACGTCGATGTCGTCGACCTGGTCGAGTCGGGACGTGTCATCTCCTCGACCCGGGTGCGGCGTCTGATCGAAGAGGGCGAGGTGGGGACGGCCGCCACATTGCTCGGTTCCCGGTACCGGCTGTCCAATGTCGTCGTCCCCGGAGACCGGAGGGGCAAGACACTCGGCTTCCCCACCGCCAACCTCGAGCCCCCGGCCCGCAAGGTGATACCCGGGAACGGGGTGTACGCCGCCTTCGCCCATGTCGAAGCGGAGACACTGGCGGCGGCGGTCAACGTCGGGGTCAGGCCGACCTTCGGGGGGACGGAGACCCTGATCGAGGCCTTCATCCTCGACTTCGATCGTGACATCTACGGGTCGGTGCTGGAGCTCGAGTTCGTGGAGCGATTGAGACCCGAGCTCGAGTTCGAGAGCGCGGAAGCCCTGATCGTGGCGATGAACCAGGATGTGGCGAAGGTGCGGCAGGTGCTCGAGTCCGCGGCTTTGGCGGGCTGAGATGGGGGGTCGGTCGAAGTGACCGGGTCAACCGGACGGTCGCCGGTGCCTACCGGGCGCCCGGTCGTGGTCAAGGCAGGATCTTCGAGCCTCGTGCTCGAGTCGGGCGGGCTCGACCGGGACGGGTTGGAGCGGGCGGTCGACCACGTGGCCGGGCTTTGGGACTCCGGCCATCCTGCCTTGTTGGTCTCGTCCGGGGCGGTCGCAGCCGGTCTCCCTGCCCTGGGGCTGACCGGGCGCCCCCGCGACGTGCCCGGGCTCCAGGCGGCGGCCGCGGTGGGCCAGGGCCTGCTCATGGAGCGGTATGCCGCCATGTTCGAGCAACGGGGGAGAGTGGTGGGTCAGGTCCTGCTCACCAAGGACCTGCTCGCCAACCGGTCCCAGTATCTCAATGCACGGAACGCCTTGGATCGGATGATGACCCTGGGCGTGGTGCCGATCGTCAACGAGAACGACACGGTGGTGGTCGACGAGCTCCGGCTCGGGGGAAACGACGAGTTGGCCGCGATCGTCTCCCATCTGGTCTCCGCCGGGCTGCTGGTCATCCTCACCGACACCGGCGGCATCTACTCGGGGGATCCCAGGGTCATGGACGACGTGGAGCTGCTCACCGCGGTCGACTCCGGCGACGCCGCGCTCGACCACATCTCGGCAGGGCCCCCTGGCCCTTTCGGCTCCGGAGGCGTCGCCACCAAGGTGCTCGCCGCCAGGATGGCCGCCTGGTCCGGCATCCCCACCGTGATCGCCGACGCCCGGGAGCGCGACGTGGTGGCTCGCGCCGTCGCCGGCGAGTCGGTGGGGACCTGGATCAGCCCGCACTCGTCGCGGCTTCCGGCCCGGAAGCTCTGGATCGCATTCGGCCTCCCCGCCGAGGGCAGGCTGACCGTCGACAGCGGAGCGAGCAAGGCCCTGCTCGAGGGGGGCAGGTCGTTGCTGGCGGTCGGGGTCACCTCGGTCGAGGGCGACTTCGAGGCCGACAGCGCGGTGGAGGTGGCCGGGCCCGACTCCGGGGTGATCGGCAAGGGCCTGGTGGCGATGGGGTCCGATCAGGTCCGCGGCTCGATCGGCCGTCACAGCTCGGAAGTCGGGGTCGTCGTCCACCGGGACGACCTGGTCATGCTGGCCGTGGGCCCGTCTGTCGATAGGCTTGCCCGATGATCGAGGAGATCGGCCGCCGCGCTCGCGACGCCTCATACCTGCTGCGCCAGTCGACCGGCGCGGCCCGACGGGGCGCGTTGCTGGAGATGGCCGACGGGCTGAGCGCGGCCGTGGGCGAGATCGTCGAGGCCAACGCCGCGGACATGGGCCAGGCCAAGGAGGAGGGGATCACAGGGGCCCTGATCGACCGGCTCCGGCTCGACCAGAAGAGGGTCGCCGCCATGGCATCGGGGCTGCGCAGCGTCGCCGCCCTGCCCGACCCGGTGGGCAGGGAGACCGGGGGCTGGTCGCTCTACAACGGCGTGAGGTTGCACCGGGTCCGGGTCCCGCTCGGAGTCGTGGCGGTCATCTACGAGGCACGTCCCAACGTGACCGCCGACGCCGCCGGTCTCTGCATCATGTCGGGCAACGCCGTCATCCTGCGCGGTTCCTCCTATGCGCTGCGCTCGAACCTGGCCATCGCCGGCGCCATTCGTGACTCGTTGTCGCGCGCCGGCCTCCCCGCCGACGGAGTCCAGTTGCTCGAGGACACCACTCGAGACGGGGCGAAGGCGTTGATGCAGGCAACCGAGTGGGTCGACCTGCTCGTCCCCAGGGGCGGCCCCGGCCTCATCGCCGCGGTGGAAGCCGATGCCACCGTCCCCACCGTGATCGACGGTGCGGGCAATTGTCATGTGTACGTGGATGCCGGCGCAGATCTGGACAAGGCGCTGGGCATCGTGGTCAACGCCAAGGTGCAGCGCCCCGGAGTCTGCAACGCGGCCGAGACCCTCCTGGTCCACGAGGCCGTGGCCGAGAAGTTCGTGGCCGAGGCGGCCCGGGCGCTGATGGCCGAGGGCGTCGAGCTCCGCGGCGACGAGCGCTCCCGCGAGCTGGTGCCGGAGATGACGCCGGCGAGCGAGGTGGATTGGGCCACCGAGTTCCTCGACCTGGTCATGGCGGTCCGGGTGGTGCCCGACCTGGACAGCGCCATCGATCATGTCAGGCAGTACGGCACGGGTCACACCGAGGCGATCGTCACCGACGACCGGGTCGCCGCCGACCGGTTCGTCGCCGCCATCGACACCGCGGTGGTCGTGGTGAATGCCTCCACCCGGTTCACCGACGGGGAGGAGTTCGGGTTCGGCGCCGAGATCGGCAACTCGACCCAGAAGCTCCACGTTCGCGGGCCAATGGGTCTGGAGTCCCTCACCTCGGAGCGCTACGTCCTCTATGGTGATGGTCAAGTGAGGTGAAGGAGAACGGGGTGGCCGGCATCGACGCGGTTGTGGTTAGCGGGGGCGCCGCTGCTAAAGTTCCTCCTGTCCCCCCGGAACAGTCCAGGTTTCACGCGTAATGAAGACAACTACCGAAATCGTCGCCGAGTACGGCACCCACGAGAGCGATACCGGCTCTCCGGAAGTGCAGGTCGCCCTGCTCAGCGAGCGAATCAACCATTTGACCGAGCATCTCAGGGAGCACAAGCACGACCATCACAGTCGTCGCGGGCTCCTCATGTTGGTCGGTAAGCGGCGTCGACTCCTCGACTACCTCCGCCGGGAGGACGTCGAGCGATACAGAAGCCTCATCTCCAAGCTGGGGCTGCGTCGCTGACATTGATTTCGTGAGGGACGGTTACCGTTCCTGACGGGATGCCCGGGCCAGCACGGCCGGGGCGAATACACACTGAGCCTGCCGGTTGTCAGTGGCGATGTCTCGGGAACCACTGAGACATGACTACTGCCAACGGGCCCGGCTCCCAAGACAAGGAGCACTTAGTGCCCGAAATCTCCGTAACGGGGACCATTGGCGGCAAAGAGTTCGCCCTGAGCACCGGCAAGCTTGCCGGTCAGGCGGACGGCGCCGTGGTCGCCAAGTTGGGCGGTACCGAAATGCTGGTCACCGCCACCGCAAACAAGAAGATACGTGAAGGCGTCGACTTCTTCCCGCTCACGGTCGACTTCGAAGAGCGCATGTACTCGGTGGGCAAGATCCCCGGGTCGTTCTTCCGACGCGAGGGCAGGCCGTCCGAGCAGGGGATCCTGACCTGCCGCCTGATTGACCGTCCTCTCCGTCCCTCGTTCCGGGACGGCTATCGCAACGAGACCCACGTCGTGATCACCTCGCTTGCAGTCGACCAGATCAACCCCTTCGACGTGGTCGCCCTCAACGGGGCCTCCGCCGCCTTGATGGTGAGCCCGATCCCGTTCGAAGGGCCGATCGGGGGAGTCCGTCTCGCCCTGAAGAAGGGTGAGTGGGTCCCCTTCCCGACCCAGGAGGACCTCGACGAGTCAGTGTTCGAACTGGTGGTCGCCGGAGGCCGCAACGACGAGGGCGGCATCGACATCATCATGGTCGAGGCCGGTTCGACGACCAACGGGCTGCGCATGATCGCGGCCGGGGACGCTCCCTCGGACGAGGCTGCGGTCGTAGCCGGTCTGGAGCAGTCCAAGTCCTACATCGGCGAGTTGATCGACCTGCAGAACCAGCTGGTGGCCCAGGTGACCAAGAAAGAGGTCGAGTGGCCGGTGGTCGTCGACTACTCCGACGAGGTCTACGACAGGGTGCGGGTCATCGCCGAGCCCAAGCTGGCCGGAGTGGTCACCATCGCCGACAAGCAGGAGCGCAACAACGCCCAGGACGAGGCACTGCAGGCGACCATCGCCGAGCTGGGCCTGGCCGAGGACGATGCGGAGGGTCTGGCCCAGGCGGGGCGGGCCTTCAAGTCGGTCGCCAAGGACATGATGCGCAAGCGGGTCGTCGACGACGGGATCCGTCTCGATGGCCGGGCCGTCGACGAAGTCCGCCCGATCACGGTCGAAGTGGGTGTGGTCAACCGGACCCATGGCTCGGCGCTGTTCCAGCGGGGCGAGACCCAGGTGCTCAACCTGGCCACCCTGGGCATGCTCAGGATGGAGCAGATGCTGGACACGTTGGCCCTCGAGGACTCCAAGCGGTTCATGCATCACTACAACTTCCCGCCGTTCTCCACCGGTGAGGCCGGTTTCATGCGCGGGCCGAAGCGACGCGAGATCGGCCACGGGGCCCTCGCCGAGAAGGCGATCCACCCGATCGTGCCCACGGAGGACGAGTTCCCCTACGCGCTGCGGTTGGTCTCGGAGGTGTTGTCCTCGAACGGCTCCACCTCGATGGCGTCGGTCTGCGCCTCCTCTCTGTCCCTGATGGACGCCGGGGTGCCGGTGACGGATGCCGTGGCCGGCATCGCGATGGGTCTGATCCATCGCGACGGCAAGTACGTCTCGCTGACCGACATCCTCGGAGCCGAGGACGCCCTGGGCGACATGGACTTCAAGGTGGCCGGCACCAGCGAGGTGATAACCGCGCTCCAGCTCGACACCAAGCTGGTGGGCCTGCCCGCCGACGTGTTGACCACCGCGCTCGATCAGGCCCGGGTGGCCCGTCTCTTCATCCTGGACAAGATGAATGCGGTCATCTCCGAGCCTCGAGCAGAGATGAACGAGTTTGCACCCCGCATCGAGTCGATCGAGATCCCCAAGGACAAGATCGGCGAGGTGATCGGTCCCAAGGGCGCCGTCATCCGCGAGCTGGAAGAGCTGACCGGGGCCAAACTCGAGATCGAGGAGACCGACGGCAAGGGGATCGTCAGGATCGCCTCCAACGACGGTTCGGTTCTGGCCGCCGCCAAGGAGAGAGTGATGCAGATCGCCTTCCCCCCCGAGGTGGAGCTGGGAGCCGAGTACGAGGGCAAGGTGGTCAACATCACCAAGTTCGGCGCATTCGTCAACATCCTCCCCGGCCGGGACGGTCTGCTTCACATCTCCCGTCTCGACGGCTCGAAGCGGGTGGAGCGAGTCGAGGACTATCTGACCGACGGCCAGGTGCTCAAGGTCAGGGTGCGCGAGATCGATCGGGGCAAGGTCAGCCTGGAGCTGGTCGATCCCCTGGAGGGGGCCACGCTGCCCGGACCGGAGGCGCCCCG
Source organism: Acidimicrobiia bacterium (assembly GCA_036374915.1). Taxonomy (GTDB): domain Bacteria; phylum Actinomycetota; class Acidimicrobiia; order Spongiisociales; family ZC4RG35; genus JARDZU01. The sequence continues at coordinate 15,813 of DASUSU010000347.1, forward strand.
ACAGGAAGGCGGTGACCGTGGTGATCGCGGTGGCCGTGACCGGGACCGTGGTGATCGTGGCGGCCGTGACCGGGACCGTGGTGATCGTGGTGGCCGTGACCGGGATCGTGGTGATCGTGGTGGCCGTGACCGGGCCCGGGATGATCGCGACCGGAGCGCGGCTCCCGAGACGGCAAAGGCGGAGACCGGTGGCGACCGTCGCCGGGCAGCGCAGAGCTTCGACGAGGTGTTCGAGGAGATCAGCGAGAAGTAATCCTGCCAATCCGGGTGCGAAGGGACGGGCGAAAGCCCGTCCTTTTGCCATCTGGTGTCTTTCCCCGGGCGTCATAGACTTGTGGACGCCGTTGTTGGCCAGGGGAGGCAGGGATTGGCGGTGGAGACGCGTGGGATCGTGCTCATGCGCGGTGAGCGGGGGCCGGGGGTCAAGGTCGAGGTCCTGGCCGACCAGTCACGGCTCAGCCTCGTCTCGGGCTCGGGGTTGATCGGGGACTGGGAGGTCGGCTCCTTTGGCATCAAGTCACTCCACGACGGATTCGCCATCTGGGCCGAGGGGGAGGAGTTCGTCCTGAGGACCGACAACGACGTCGCGATCGCCCGAGAGATGGGTCTGCGGACCGCGTCGCCGCGGATGGCAAGGCGGGTTGCCGCTTCGCAGCGCAAGAAGGACCCTCCCTGGCCCGATCCGATACCGGAGGCGCCCCGGTCCTACGTTTCTGCCATTGCCCTGGCGGTAGGGAGCGTTCTGGTGATCGCGGGCAGCCTCCTGCTGCGCGATGATCCGGCCCTCGCCGACAGATCGGTCGAGGCGGGGCTGGGAGCAGGGGGCAATTACTGGTCCGCTTTCGCCGGCGGCGGGCTCCTGGTCCTCGTCTCCGCACTCCTCCTCGCCCTCCGGGCCCGAGGGGCGAGGGCCGTTGCCATCGTCTCGGTCGTCGCCCTCGTGGTCGTGTTCGGCAATGCCGCACAACGCTCTGCACCCGGACCGGACTTTCTCATCGCCTACGGGTTCATCGCCGGGGGCGCGGTGATCGGTCTGGCCGTGCTGTTCGGCGGCTTCCTCGGCGAGGCGGATTAGGCCACCCCGGTGGGTAGGTTCCGGCTGTGCCGGAGCTGCCCGACATCGTCGTCTACCTGGAGGCGCTGGAGAGACGTGTCCTCGGCGAGACGGTGCGAGGGGTGCGGATCGCCTCCCCATCGGTGCTGCGGACCTACGACCCCTCCTACGACGCCCCGGTCGGCCACAAGGTCGAATCGTTGCAGCGGGTGGGCAAAAGGATCGTGTTCGGTCTCGAGACCGACCTCTTCCTGGTCATCCATCTCATGGTCGCCGGTCGTCTCCGCTGGGAGGCGCCGGGCAAGGCCATCCCCAAGAAGGTCGGTCTCGCCGCCATCGACTTTGACCCGGGCTCGTTGGTCCTCACCGAGCAGGGGACCAAGAAGCGGGCGGGAATCTGGATCACCCGGGGAGTCGAGGGGGTCGGTGCCCTCGACCGGGGCGGGATCGAGCCGCTCGACATCGGGGTCACCGAGTTCGGCGCCGCCCTTGCCAGAGAGAACCGCACCCTGAAGCGGGCTCTGACCGATCCCCGCATCTTCTCCGGGATCGGCAACGCCTATTCCGACGAGATCCTGTGGGAGGCACGGCTCTCGCCGGTGAAGCGGACCGGACAGCTCAGCTCGGCCGAGGTCGAGCGGTTGCATCGGGCAGTGGGCGAGTCGCTGCAACTGTGGACTCAGCGGCTGCGTGACGAGGTGGGCGAGGGCTGGCCCACCAAGGTGACTGCCTTCCGGGAGGACATGGCGGTGCACGGGAAGTACGGCCAGCCCTGTCCCCGATGCGGCTCCAAGGTGCAGCGGATCGTCTACGCCGACAACGAGACCAACTACTGCGCCACCTGTCAGACCGAAGGGAAGCTGCTCGCCGACCGCTCGCTCTCTCGTCTGCTCAAGGACGACTGGCCGAAGACCATCGAGGAGTTGGAGGAGCCATAGGTCATAGGCCATGGGCCATAGGCCAGAGCTTTGGCTCGTGGCTTGGGGCTCAGGGCCTACAGCTTGCTCTCGAACATATGTTCGATATGATGGATTGCCCAACCGTGGAGTCAGCTTGGGCATCGAAGACGTCATCGCCACCCCTCTCCTCGACCTGGAGCAGCAGCGAGAGGAGGGGTTCTTGCGTCTCCGTCCCGGCAGTATCACCGAGTTGCTCGGTGTCCCCGGCACCGGGTTGACCCGTCTCGGTCTCCGTCTCCTCGCCGAGTCGTCACAGGTGGCCCCTGTGGTCGCCCTCGACACCAGGGGGTGGATCTCGCCGGAGGCTGCCTGGGAGGTCGGGGTGATCCCGGAGAGTCTGGTCGTCGTTCGTTGTGACCAGCCGGGGATCTGGCCCAAGGTTGCCGCTGCCCTTCTCGAAGGGGTTCGTGCCGTCTACGCCGAGGTGCCGCCCGGGATACGGGACCAGGACCTTCGCCGTCTCGCCGCACTGGCCCGGGCGAGAAAGGTGAAGGTGGCGATGCGTCCCATGGGCCAGGGTCTCCCTTCTGGTGTCGCCCACCTCCGCTTGCGGTGCCTCGGGGTCACCTGGGAGGGGGCGGATCAGGGTCATGGCAGGTTGGGGAGGCGACGTCTGGTGCTGGAGGCATCGGGGAGGGGGGCCTCCGGGGTGACTCGGCGATTCGAGGTTGAGGATGAAGGCTCGGACATTGTGCGCGTGGTTTCCGATGTGGTCGTTGGGGAGACCCGACGCGTCGCCGGATGACCCGCTACTGATCGTCGACGACCGGGTCAGGGCGGCCACGGACGACGTGCTCGCGGCCGGGGTGAGCATGGGGATGCCCCGTCGTGAAGCCGAAGCCCTCGCCCCTTTCGCCACCGTCCTGCTCCGGGACCAGGGGGAGGAGGCTCGTCGCTTCGAGCCGGTGGTTGAGAGGATGGAGAGTCTGATCCCACGGGTGGAGGTGGTCTCACCCGGTCTGGTCTTCGTTCCCATCGCCGGGGCGGTTCGCTTCTATGGGGGTGAGGATGCACTGGCCGGCCTGGTGGCCGGGGAATTGGACAGGATGGCGGGAGCCGCCCGGGGCGGGCAGGCACTGGTCGGTGTCGCCGACGGGCCGTTTGCCGCCCGCTGGGCTGCCGCCACCACCAGGGTGGGGCATCCCCTGATCGTGACCGACACCATCGGCTTTCTCTCCCGGCTCGACCTGACCGCGCTCAGGGAGAGCCTCGATGCCGACGAGTTGATCGACACCTTCCGCTGGCTCGGTGTGTCCACGTTGGGGGAACTGGCCCGTCTCCCCCGTGACGCCCTCGCAACCCGGTTCGGGAACCATGGGCTGCTCGCCCATCGTCTCGCCAGCGGCGAGGATCGCCATGTCGACCCGCGCCGGATCCCACCCGACCTCGCGGTCGATGCCGTGTTCGACGAGCCCCTGGAGAGCCTCGATGCGGCAGCCTTCGCCGCCCGTGCCCTGGCCGAGAGGCTGTTGAGAGGGCTGAGAGCCTCCGGCGCGGCACCGCACCGGGTGTCGATCATGGCCGAGTCCGCGGCCGGAGAGCCCAGGGAGCGGATCTGGCGATCGGCTGACCCGTTCACCGAGAAGGCACTGTCCGACCGGGTGTGGTGGCAGTTGCGGGCATGGATCGAGTCGGGTGGGATCCGGGGAGGGATCTCCCGGATCCGAATCGCACCCGCCGACCTCTCCGACGAGGGAAGACAGCTCGGCCTGCTCAAGGACGAGACCTCGCGGATCGAGGCGGAACGTGCCCTGGCCAGGGCGCAGGCCCTGCTCGGGCCGGACCGGGTCCTCCAGGGACGGGCCCAGGGAGGGCGGATGCCCCAGGAGCGAGTGGCCTGGTCACGATGGGGGGAGCCGACCGTCGACCTGGAGCGGGAGGTGTCGGCGCCATGGCCCGGTGCCACTCCCACACCGAGCCCGGCCCTGGTCCCGCCCCGGCTCCAACCGCTCGAAGTGGAATGGGACGACGGGATGCCGACCCGGGTCAGATTGGGGACCCGATGGGAGCCGGTGCTCACCTGGAGCGGCCCCTGGCGGCTCAGCGGCCGGTGGTGGGCAGGGGAGCAGGACGCGGACCGCTACCAGCTGGTCACCTCGGTGGGCGCCTTCCTCTGTGTGGTTGCGGCGGGAAGGGCCTTCCTGGCCGGGGTCTACGACTGAGCGCCCTGCCGCTCAAGCCACCCGGTGGGCGCCCGGGCCGGGCCAGGCCTCGAAGCAGGAGGGCGGGTCGAGGCCTTGCTCGGTGAAGGCGGCTCCGATCGACTCCTTCACCGACCCGATCGCATCCTCGCTCACCAACACGATGACGCATCCACCGAAACCGGCTCCGGTCATGCGGGCCCCGAGCGCCCCGGCAGCTTGCGCCGTGGTGACCACCAGATCGAGCGCGCCGACACTCACCTCGTAATCGGTGGCGAGGGAACGATGCGAGTCGCTGAGCAGGTCCCCGATCGCATACAGGCCTTCCCCGCCCAGCACCGCCACGGTGTCGAGGACCCGCTCGTTCTCGGTGACG
>DASUSU010000348.1:0-2097 GCA_036374915.1 Acidimicrobiia bacterium
GTCGGTCATCGCAGGTCTCCTCCATCACCATGTGGGGATGACCGCTCTCCTCGCGCCGACCGTGAATGCGTACAAGCGTCTCCAACCCGGCTCTCTCTGTGGATACTGGGCGAACTGGGGATACGACCATCGGGGTGTGACCTTGAGAGTGCCTCCGGCCCGGGGTCAGGAGACCCGGCTGGAGCACCGGGTCGCCGATGGCTCCACGACGCCCCACCAGGCCGTCGCCACCATCCTGACCGCCGCCCTGCTCGGCTACGAGAAAGGCTATGAGCCGCCACCAGTCGAGACACTGGACTGCATCGAGAGGGCTTCGACCGACGTCGTCTGCCCACCATCGCTAGCGGCCGCACTCGACGCACTCGAGACCGATGCCGACCTGGTGGAGGCGTTCGGCCCTGCCTACATCGACGGTTTCGTGACGGTGAAACGGGCGGAATGGGATCGCTACCAGCGGTGGACCACCGACTGGGAGATGACCGAGTACCTACCGTTTCTCTGATGGGGTCATTCCTCTTCCCTCAGACCCCGAGTGGCCGGGCCTCGCTGATCCCCGCTCCGCCCTGGCACTACTCCGGCGAGTTGATCACCGTCGAATACCGCACCCATCCCGACCGGGTCGCCGAATTGCTGCCCCGAGGGGCGCGGCCGGTGTCGGACGATCCGGGGGCGGTGGCCCTCATATGGGCCGACTGGCAGAGCAGTGGGGACGACCTCGCCGAGATCACGAACCCGGTTCTCTCCCAGTACAAGGAGTGTTTTGCCGTCGTTCGATGTGAGTGGGAGGAGGAGACCTGGAGCCGCTGCCCGTTCATCTGGGTCGACAAGGACTTCGCGCTCGTCCGCGGGTATCACCAGGGCTACCCGAAGAAGCTGGGGGATATCTGGATGACCCGGCCGATCACGGTGGGGCGGGCCGGGCCCAGGCTCGCGCCTGGCGGCCGATTCGGTGCCACCCTGAGCGCAGCCGGTCGTCTCCTGGCCCATGCCCGGATCGAGTTGACCGAGCCAGCCGCCACTCCGGGGCACGTCAACAGCCATCCCATGTTGCACAACCGCTATTGGCCCGCCATCGAGTCGGACGGCTCGGCGTCCATGGACGAGCTGGTGACGATGCAGGGCTACGACGGCGAGATCGCCGACGTGTGGGCGGCGGACGCCGAGCTGGAGCTGTTCGAGTCGCCCTCCGAGGAGTTGAGCCGGCTCGAGGTGCTCGAGACGATCGGTGGCTTCTATCACCGTGTCGGGGTGTCCTGGAAGGGTGGGACCACCTTGAAGTCCACGGAGGGCTGATCAGCCCACACGGTCCTCGCTGATCTGGAGGGTCTTCAGATCGCTGTGGAAGTCGAGGGCGTAGTCGCCGCCCTCACGGCCGATCCCGGAGATGCGACAGCCCCCGAAAGGCGCCGTGAGGTCGCGGACCAGAAACGTGTTGACCCACACGGTCCCGGCTCGGATCGAGGAACCGACACGGTGGGCGCGCTCCTCAGACCCGGTGTAAACGATTCCGGACAGCCCGTATTCGGTCGAGTTGGCCAACGCGATGGCGGCGTCCTCGTCGCCGAAGGTCTGGAAGGTGAGGACCGGCCCGAACACTTCCCTCTGGACCACCTCCGAGTAGTTGTCCTTCGGTGCGATGAGAGTCGGCTCGTACCAGAGGCCATCCTCTTTCCACCTCTCGCCGCCGCGGACGATGGTGTCGCCCGCTTCCCGGGCCCGGGTGACGAAGCCTTCCACCCGGGCGAGGTGATCGGGGTGGATCATCGGCGAGATGGTGGTGGACGGGTTGCGACTGTCGCCCAGCACGTGCTTGTCGGTGTAGACGTTGAACAGATCGAGGAAATCGGAGGCGATCGACTCTTCGACCAGAAGCCGCGTCCCGGCGAGACACACCTGACCCGAGTCGTCGAATTGACCCGCCGCCTTCCGGGCGGCGGCGTCGAGATCGGAGTCGGCGAAGACGACGAACGGGCCTTTTCCGCCCAGCTCGGCGGTGAAGGGGACGATGTTGCGCGCCGCCGCCACCCCGATGTGGCGGGCGGTCTCGGGAGATCCGGTGAACGAGATTCGTCTCACCCGCCGGTCGGCGACCAGAGC
>DASUSU010000349.1:0-5919 GCA_036374915.1 Acidimicrobiia bacterium
AGGTCGGCGAATCCGAGGACATCACCCGCCACCTGGTCGAAGAGCTCGTGGAGTTGGATGAAGTCGGATCCCTTCACGTTCCAGTGCGCGTACTTCAACTGGGTGAAGAGGTCGGTGGTGTCGGCGAGCTGGCGGTTCAGCAGGTCGACCACCTTCAGCCGGGCATCCTCCGGGATATCGATCCGGGTCTCATGGAGATCTGACATCTTGCTCCTTTCTGGAGTTCACTACTGACGCTAGTCCTCGTGGCGACTTGTCTCGATGGGTGGTCGTACGACCGGCGACCTGGGCGTCGCGCTTCTTTATGCAGGGCGTCACGAATACGTGACGCCCTGCATTAGGAACGCTTTACAGCCCGACCTGGTCCCACCAGTAGCGGATCATGAGGGCGGATTCGGGGCCGGCGTCGTCTTGCCAGTAGTGACCGGCGTGTCGGAGCTCGTAGCTGGTCCGGTTGGACAGGATCGACTCCCATCGTCGTTTCTCCGTCCCCCTGAACGCGGGGTCCTGGTCCGCCCAGAACAGAAGGGCGGGCTTGTCGGCGATCTCGCCGAGCCGGCTCTCGATCGAGGCGAGGAACTCGGCCGACCCGGTCAGCTCCCGGGGGAAGACCCGCACCGGGAGCCTCGACTCCTGGTCAGGGAACGGACCGCGCCACATCGCCATCTCCCGTCCACTCGGGGCGCGGCGGCGCATCGCCCGCCGCACGAACACATTGACGAAGACGTTGGCCCGGTCGACCAGGAACTCGCCGGTGCGACCTTCCCCGAGGGCGGCGGAGAAACGTTGGGTGGCGGCGTCGGTCCGGGGCCAGGCCCAGGTGTTGCCCAGGATCAACGCCTTGACCCGGTCCTTGCGGTCGAGTGAGGCGGCCAGGCCGATCGGCCCGCCCCAGTCCTGCATCACCGGGGTGAACTCGTCGAGCCCGAGGGCGTCGATGAACTTGCCCACCACCCCGGCATGCTCGGCCGGTGTGTACCCGTAGCCGGGGGCGGCCTTGGACAACCCGAAGCCGGGATAGTCGAGGGCGATGCATCGGAATCGATCGGAGAGGAAGGGCACCATCCTTCGGTAGAGGAAGGACCAGGTGGGATTGCCGTGCAGCATGAGCAGGGTCGGGCCCTGGCCCTCGTCGAGATAGTGCACCTGGGCGCCGTCGACGTCGTGCCAGTGGCTTTCGAAGGGATATTGGTCCTCGAGGAACCAGTCGGGTCGGTCCACGGCCAGCAACGGTAGTGCTCCTGCACGATCCAGCGGTCGCCGCCTCGGCCGGTGCATTCAAGGGGAACGCCGTCACAGCCGATACCTACCATATGCAGGGGAAACGGTATTGGCTCGTCTTGATCGCGGTGGCATCGATGCTGATGCTCGCCACATCCGTCGGGGCCGATTCCGGCACGGAAGCCGAGTTCCTCGCACAGATCAATGCCACCCGGTCGGCTCACGGGCTGCAGGCCCTGCAGATCGAGAGCGGTCTCCAGTCTCATGCCCGCAGCCACACCCTGGGCATGATCGATGCGGGCCAGCTCTATCACTCCAGCTCGGGCGAGCTGACAGGAGTGGGGGCGGAGGGCTGGGAGAGGATCGGTGAGAACGTGGGCCGCGGGCAGAGCCCGACCTCACTCCACAACGCCTTCATGGAGTCTTCCGGTCACCGGGACAACATTCTCGGCGATTACAACTACGTCGGGATCGGGACGGGAAACAGCAATGGGTACCTGTACGTGACCGTCGTCTTCATGAAGGCGGACCCTCTCCTCGGCTCGACCATCTCGAATCCGCCCGAGAACACCGGTTCCGTTCCCTGCCCTCAGGGCGCAACCTGCGACACGGTCGCGTTTCAGGATGCCGGGGGACGGTTCGAGCTCTGGGACCACATCGATTCCACCCATGACGTCACGTCTTTCTTCTACGGCAATCCCGGCGATGTGGCCTTCGGCGGCGATTGGGACTGTGACGGCGTCGAGACGCTTGGTCTCTACCGGCGCTCCGACGGTTACGTCTACCTGACCAACTCGACAACCGGGGGCCTCGCCGACATCACCTACTACTTCGGGAACCCCGGCGACATCCCGATCGCCGGCGACTTCGACGGCGACGGCTGTGACACCGTCTCGATCTATCGCCCCGGGGAGGCCGGCTTCTACATCATCAACAGCCTTGGTGCCGGAGATCGCGGCCTGGGGCCGGCGGACCATTCCTTCGTGTTCGGCGCGGAAGGTGACACTCCGTTCGCTGGCGACTTCGATGCGGACGGGATCGACACGATCGGTCTGCACCGCGGCTCGACCGGACTGATCTACTTCCGGAACTCTCACGGTGGCGGTCTCGCCGACGGCCAGTTCAGGTTCGGCGACCCGGGCGACGTCCTCGTGTCGGGTGACTGGGATGGCGACGGCGATGACACGGTGGCGGTCTACCGGCCACGGGACGGGACACTCCACGTCAAGAACTCGAACAGCGGGGGCGGTGCCGACGCCAGCATCTTCGTCGGCGGCTACTCAGGGCTGGTAGCGCTGCAGCCGTGACGGTTTGGTGAGCGCGGATGGGCAGAGGCCCGGAAGGCCTCTGCCCATCCTGCCGTTCAGCTCGACCGGTGGGCTCTCATCGAGCCGATGACAACGGCCACGCCCAGCACCACCAGGGCGATCGGGCCCACGAAACGAAGGTCTCCGATCCGAAGAGCCCAGACTTCTGTCGCCTCCAGGATGAAGGCGATGCCGATGCCCAGGTAGACCACACCGGCGAACAATGTGCCTCTATGGATTCTCATCTGTCCACCTCGATGTTCCCCGCCGCCACGTCGAGGTCGAGTGTCAGCGTCACCGTGGCGGACTCGAATCCGTCACTGGTGTAGGTGTTGGTCACGGAGAGTCCCTCGTTGACCTCGCCGAACAGGTCGACCTGTCCCGCTCCGGCCGATGCGTCGATGTCCACGAGCACGTCCGGGGGCAAGGTGATCGTCAGCTCACCCGCCCCGACCGTGGCCTCGAGGACGACCGACTCGGTCAATGTCAGTTCGCTCAGGTCGAGTCTCAGCTCGCCGAGCCCGACGTCGTATCTGCTGGCAAGGTCTGCCTGGTCGGTGACCCGGATGTTCCGCTCACCGATCCCCCCGTGAAATGCGTCTGGTGGCGCCACCGCCACCGCCAGGACGGCGAGGGTCACGAAGACCCCGGCCACGACCAGCCCCGGGTGGGGCCCGTCGAATGCGCCGACGATCAATGCCAGGCCGATCACGGCCAGGACCGCGGGCAGCAGGATCGCGGCGCGCAGCTCGATCACGTCGGTGGCGTCGAGCATCCACAGAGCGCCGACCACCACCAGCAGTGCTCCGGCGACCACCGCCCCGTAGGGGCGCTTGGGGCCTTGGAGCGATTCGGTCTCCGGTCTCTCGAGTGTCTCAGCTGTGCTCACGGCGACTCCCCAGATAGAGCATCCCGGCCCCCGCGGCGATCACGGCCAGCGGCCACATCACCCGGTCGAACCACGGCACGAGGGTGTTTACCAAAAGGATCAACCCGATGCCGACCAGGGCGATTCCGGCGACCATCGGCCCCTGTGGGCCCATCGCATCGCTACGCCCGACCAGGACGTCGCCCTTTCCGGCTTCCGGGATGACCAGCCACGAGATCAGGTAGATCAGGATGCCGGCGCCACCCGCCAGGGTGACCACCACGAAGCCAAGCCTGAACCACACTGGATCCGTGTTGAAATAGCGGCCCAACCCACCGCACACACCGGCGATCACTCGATCTTCGGTGCTCCGGCGCAACCGCGTCTGCGGTGTGTCGCCTTCGACGGCCGGCGGGCCCGTATCCAGCTGCGTCATACGCAACCTCCTTCGGCCCAACCATGCCGCCCGCTGCCCGGATAGTCCAGGGCCGAAAGTCCCCGGCCGACGGGAGGCGCTATCCATTCTGTGCGGGTTTGCACCGCGTCCGGCCGCGCGGACCCGCACAGAACGGTTTCAGACCGGGACGAGTGCGGAGTCGAGGACGAGGGCGGCCGCGTCGAAGGGGTTCATCTGACCCCCGTTGTGCCTCGCCCCCTGCAAGGCCGGGTCGTCGAGGGAGTCGGCCATGGTGGAGAGGGCGTCGAACAGCCACATGATCAGGGGCCATGGGTGAAGACCGATCCTGGCCCTGACCTCTTCGGCCGCGCCCAGGGCGATCATCCCGAGCTCGGCCCTTCCCTCGGTGAACGAGAGCGATGCCGCCGCCTCCAATGCGTAACAGAGGCCCTCCCGGTAGTTCATCCCGCGAAACAGGTCGAAGGCCCGGCGCAGCGCATCTCTCGCTTCTCCGGTTCGCCCCGCCGCCACATAGGTGAAGCCGAGCTGGGCCTCGGCCAGCCCGATCAAGGCCCCGTTGCCAAGTGCCTGGCCCAGCTCCCGGGTCTCCAGCTGGTATCTCTCCGCGCTGGCGTAGTCGCCGTTGGACCCGGCCAGGATGGCCAGGGCGATCAGGGCGTAGCCCTCACCCCAGCGGTCCTCGAAACCCTGGAATCTGCCCAATGCCAGCTCGAGCCGGCGCCCGATCTCGGCCGGGTCCTCCCCGAAGGCAGGCATGAGCAGGGTGGAGAGGAAGTCGGCCCAGTTGTGACAGTCGATGTCGCCGTTGACATCGAGGATGGCCAGCGCCTTCTCGATGGCCTCCTTGGCCGACTCGTACTCACCGGTCTCGTAGAGGATCCCGCCCCGCAGCCACCAGCATCTCCCGGCGAGCAGAGGGCTCAGTCCGCTCTCGTCCACGCTGCCCAGCCACCTGCTCCCGTCTTTGAGATGGTTTCCCACCCAGAGGAACACCCACAGCCCGTAGGCGAGACGCACCAGGGACTCGTATGCCCGCCGCTCGACCAGCCAGGTCGCGGCCACGTCGATGTTGTTCCAGTCGGCGGCCAGCCGCTCCACCACCGCCGCCTGCTTCACACCGCGCAGGTCGGGGAGGGCCTGGTCGGCGAGCCGGACGAAGTAGTCGGCGTGTCTCTGCTTGATCGACTCGTACTCACCGGACTCGTGGAGGCGACGAAGACCGAACTCCCGGATCGGTCCCAGCATGCGGAGCCGGCCTTCGCCGCCCGAAGCGGCCAGGACCAGGCTGTTCTCCACCAGGACCATCAACTGGTCGACGGCGTCGCCGCTCTCGACCGCGACCTCCTGGGCCGACTCCACCGTGAACCCGCCGTGGAAGACACAGAGCCGGCAGAACAGGGTCTGCTCCTCCCGGGTCAGGAGCTGGTAGCTCCAATCGATGGCGGCGTCGAGGGTGCGTTGCCGACTGGGGACGTCTGCCCCGCCGGCGCCGAGGGCGTCGAAGGACTTGCCGAGACGTTCGGACAACGCCTTCGGGCTGAGCATCCGGAGCCGGGCCGCGGCCAGCTCGATGGCGAGGGGCAGACCTTCGACCTTGCGCACGATGGCCGCCACCGGCGAGGCGTTCTCCTCGTCGATCGAGAAGCCGGGCAGGACCGCGAGCGCACGTTCCATGAAGAGTCGAACGGCGTCCGACGTCGAGATCGAGTCGAGCCGCTCCGAGTCGTCCGGGGGCAGCCCGAGCGGCTCGAGCATGTACTCGTACTCGCTCATGATCCGCAACGGCACACGACTGGTGGCCAGCACCTTCAGCCCGGGGCTGCGGGCGAGCAGGTCGCCCACCGCGGGCCCGGCATCGACCACCTGCTCGAAGTTGTCCATGAACAAGAGGACCTGCTGGTCCTGGAACTCGCCGGACAGCGACTCGATCGCCTCGCCTTCGATCGGGATCCCTGCGGCGTCTCCGATGGCGAGCAGGACCTGGGAGGCGTCGGTGAGGGGAGCCAGGTTGACGAAGAAGACCCCGTCGGGGAAGGAGGCGGACAGTTCCTCGGCCGCGGAGAGGGCGAGACGGGTCTTCCCGATCCCACCCGGCCCGACGATGG
>DASUSU010000350.1:0-2502 GCA_036374915.1 Acidimicrobiia bacterium
GAAGTCGACGGCGGGGGCGAACTCCTGCCCTCCGGTCATCTCATAGCTCCGATTCTCCAGGAGAAGGACCAGCAGGTTGGGCGGCCCGTAGCGGCCCATGGTGACCAGGGACCCGAGACCCATCAGAAGACCGCCGTCCCCCTTGAGCACGATGACCTTCCGCTCGGGACGGGCCAGGGCGAGACCGAGCCCGAAGTCGGAGGCGTGACCCATGCCGAAGGCGAGGAAGTCGAAGTCGAGCTCGTGCCTGGAGACCAGCGGCCACTGCAGGGTTGCGGTCATGGTGGTGATCACGATCTCGTCGCGGCGCATCGCGGCCAGGGCACGGAACAGGTCGAGCCGCTCCATGGTCATGGGGTGAACCCGTATCCGTACACCACCGCGGCCGGCATCGAGCGGTCCACGGCCAGGGTCGCCATCTCCTCGATGGCGTCGAGATCGTCGTCTCCCATCAGCCGACGATGGGGAATCCCCCAGGCGTCGAGAAGGGGCTCGGTGTAGGGGTAGGCCGAGTCGACGGGGAGAGTCCCGGCCATCGCCCCCGGATACCCGCGCCAACCGATCAGGAGCAGCAACGGGATGCCGGGGCCGATCCCGCACCCGCGCAGGGCGTCTCCTGCCTCCATCAGCCCGGTGTTCTGGATCAGCAGAAACGGCTTCCTCCCCCCGACCCAGAGACCGGCGGCCAGGGCGATCCCCTCCCCCTCTCGGGTGGGCAGGTACACCTCGATGGTCGGCTCGTCGACCAGGGCCTGATAGAGATGCCGGCTCTCCCCGTCGGGTATGGAGACGACATCGGTGAACCCGAGCTTCTTGATCGTCTGGAGCGTTCGCGCCGCACTGGCCCCGTTCATCGAGGCAGGGGCTCCACGCCAAGGGTGGCGGCCCACCGGTCGAGCTGTTCCAGCACCGCCGCGCCCACCTGGATCCCCTCGCGGCGATGGGTGGCCGCCGCCTCCGTCTCCGGCTCGCCGTGAATGTAGATCCGGTCCATGCCGGGCGCCCGAGCCGACCCCCGGATCTCCTGGAAGGTGGCTTCCATGTCGGTCTGGACCTGGTCGAGCGGGCGGAACCCGTCGACCCTGATCGCCCCCATGAGATGACCCATCGCCGGTGCCGAATCCCCGGCCGCTCCGGCGATCCGGGCGGCGAGCCCTGTGCCGCCCAGGGCGCCACACAGCAACTCGATCATCAGCGCCAGACCGTACCCCTTGTGGCCCCCGGTTTCGGTTCCCTCCCCGCCCAGGGGGAGGAGCGGGGCGTCGAAGGAGAGCACTCCGTTCTCGTCCAGGCTGGGGGCGATCTCCGAGGCGACCCAGCCCGGGGGCGGGATGCGGCCCTCGCGCAGCGCGGTCTCCACCTTGCCCACGGCAACCGCCGAGGTCGCCATGTCGAGCAGGAAGTCGGTCCCGCCGGGAGCGCCGGGGATGGCCACCGCAATCGGGTTGGTCCCGAGCAGCGATTCGGTGCCGAAGGTGGGGGCCACCCGTCCCCCGCTGTTGGACATGCTGATCCCGATGTGACCGGCCCGCATCGCCCGCTCCGCCCAGAACCCGGCGTATCCGAAGTGGCTGCTGTTGCTGACCACGACGAAGCCAGAGCCAACAGCGGTCGCCATGGCCATCGCCTCGTCCATCGCCCGTGCCGAGGCAACGATCCCGATGCCGTCATCTGCGTCGAGGAGACCGGTGGTTGGTGTCCTGGAATCGAAGCTGAACTCGGGGCGAGCCTTGATCACGCCCCGTTGGAGACGGGTGAGGAAGTAGGGGATCCGGGCCAGCCCGTGACTCCGTATCCCCCTCAGATCGGCCCCGACCAGCACCTCGCCGACCAGATCGGCGTCTTCGGCGGGGACCTGCATCGCCCGGAACAGACCGGACACCAGCCGTTGCGCCACCTCGACCTGGACCCGGGTCGAGCCGGTTGGCGCCTGATCGCTCTCCACCTGTCCGATCATATAGGATGCATGATCGCTGAAATCGAATCGAGATCGCATGGCCGCCTCGTCGGACACCATCGTGGAGATCCCCCCTCCCGAGGTCGTGCCCGACCAACGAAGAAGCTGGGGCCTGCCGGTCATGTTCGTGGCCATGGTGGCAACGCTGTCGGTTTTCGTATCGATCACGTCACCGGAGACACCTCCTGTCGACTGGGCCGCGGGCACCGGCCCGGACGGCTCGGTCAATCTGGACAGCCTGGTGGCGACCGGTGACGGGTTCGCGATCTTGTCCGGGATGACCACCGACGGCGTTCTGCTCTGGTCATCACCCGACGGTGCCGCCTGGAGCTCCCACCCGCTTCAGGGGTCTCCCTCCCAACTGGCCACGATCGAAGACGGGCTCATCACCTACGGGGTCCGCGCCGGCCGGATCGTGGCGCGGGATGGCGGAGAGTGGGCCGAAACAGGGGACGCCATCGAGTTCCCCGACGAGGTCCGCTCACGGCAGGGATCGGGCCGTCCCAGCCTGGTCGGCGTCGAAGACGGGATCGTCGCCATGTCGC